>NZ_JACVTU010000004.1:0-246709 GCF_016624705.1 Acinetobacter sp. S40 | reverse complement strand
AACGGATGCCGAGATCAAAACCCGGTGCCTTACCACTTGGCGACGCCCCTATCTTCAAAGCTGAAAATTATATAGTGGAGATCGTTGTAAACTTTTTACCACGTAAGCCTTACATGGTGCATTTGCAACAATTTCAACAACATTCATTTCATCATTGATCTCAGTAAAAACACAAGCACCTGTTCCTGTAAGCTTTGCTGGACCAAATTGATCTAAATAATGCATTGCTTCATCAACTTGTGGATATAGACTTCTTGCGACTGGCTCAAAGTTATTTCCAAAGCTGGATGGCTTTAACTGATAGGCGCAAAATGTAGTAGTCTTAGAATCTCTTGTCAATGTTTTTTGCGAAAAAAGTAGTTGAGTGCTGATAAAACAATCAGGTTTTAAAATAATGTATTGTTTTTGAGCTAAGTCTATGAATGATAAACGTTCACCTATGCCTTCCGCCCATGCATTTTGCCCATGGATGAACACAGGAACATCGGCACCTAACTGTAGTCCAAGTTGAGCCAATTGTTGAATATTTAACCCGCATTGCCAGAGCTGATTGAGCACGATAAGTGTAGTAGCAGCATTGGATGAACCTCCACCTAATCCTGCACCCATAGGAATGTTTTTCTCAATTTGAATATTCAGGCCACATATTTTTTTTGCATAGGGCTTTAATATTTCTGCTGCCCGATAAATCAGATTATTTTTTAGATCGATTTGCTCCAGTCCAGCTATATATATTGCCAAATCAGTTTTCGATTCAAAACTCATCCAGTCATACAAATCAATCAGTTCAAAAATGGTTTGCAATTCATGGTAGCCGTCTGCACGGCGACCTGTTATATGCAGAAACAAATTGAGTTTGGCAGGAGAGGGAACCCGAATCATAATATTAACTTGGCTTAACGATTTTGAATGACCATTGTAATACGATTTTCTTTATGATCTTCAAGCATTTGGTTTAAAATAAGTTTGTTCGGTAGTTTTTGTTCAGCGTCATAGCTTAGATCAACATTCCAGCCATCTTCCTCAATATGATTGATTCGACCAGTTGAATCTTGAGAGGTCTGTGCTTGTGTCGTTGCTGGTCTGGCTTGTACCCAGCTAATAATATGAGTAATTGGTGCTTGCCATCCTGTTGCACGTTCGAGTAATTCTTCGGGCGAGGATGCTGTGATGAGGCCAGTTTTTGCGCTATTCAGCGTGACTTTACCATTTTGCCCCTGAATCTGGGTTTTACCCATGCCTAAAATCCCAGTCAATTCAATATCGAAATTCTGTTGTTGCTGTGCCCATGTAAAAAACGCACTTCCTGATTGTTGGGGGGTACGTACACCAATTTTGCCTTGTAAGTTAAATTGATTTTCACTTTCATGAGTGCTCTTTGGAAGTTGCGGCTGGGTAAAATGCTGGCAACCTGTCAAAAAGAATACACTTGAACTGCATAAAATAAGACAGGTTTGAGAAAGCTTATTCATAAATTAACTCTTTTTGGTACTGAGCGGTAAGATTAATCCATCAAGTTGTTGTAATTGTGGATCATTTGCATGCTTTTGTTTTAGCTGTTGTAACACCTGACTATATTTGTCCAGATCACCTTGCATATACAATGCTTTTGCAAATCGTACCCCGATATTAACGTTATGACTGAGAGTATAAGCTTTACCTAATGAGTCAGCGGCTGCAGAAAAATCATTTTGTAAAAAAGCGATATAGCCTAAAGTATCTAGAATTGAAGCTTGTTCAGGTGCATATTCTAGCGCTAGTTCAGCATATTCTCTGGCCTCGTTCAGACGACGATTTTGTAAGGCAAGCGTATAAGCGTAAGCATTTAAATAGGTTGGACTATTGGGCTCAATTTGTAGCAATTGCTTTAATGCCCGATCAAGTTTATCCCGATCAATATTGGGATCGAGCATCAGCACTTCAGCATAAATTAGTTCGGGATCATCTGTAATACTTTTGATGGCTTCATCCAGCAAACGAATGGCTGCTTTTTTATTGCCCATTTTTTTGAGGATTTCAGCCTGAGCCTGATATAAAAAACTGGCATGTTGAGGATAATTGACGCGTTCTTGAGTTAAAAAACGTAAGGCATCATTTAGGTTATTCTGTTTTTCAAAAATCGCTACCATATTGCGGCGTGAAACGACATAGAGACTACCATCTACCAGTCGATAATAGGCTTTTGCTGTTTCAAAATGCTGTTTGCGTTCAGCATTCACGGCCAGATAGTAGTAGGCTTCATTTTGATATTTGGCCGAATAACGTAAATCAACTAGATATTGTTCGGCTTTTTCATATTGTTTTAAATCAATACTGGTCAAACCTGCAATAAACTTGGCTTCTTCCGCGTCTGGCCAATCTTTGATAATACTTTGTAATTTTTCTAGTGCCAGCTCTGGCTCATTATTTTTGACTAAAAAACGTGCCTCTGCCAAACGGACTTCTAGATTATCCTTATGGCGCCTGCTGGATTTTGCGTACCATGCCTGAACACCTTCAAGATCATCTAATCCAAGGAGTAAATTGGCTTTCATGAGAATAAAACCCGTGACTTTGGGACGTTTGCGCAAGGCTCGATTAATGGTGGTAAGTGCTTGCTCTAGATCATTGTTTTGTGCTTCTAAACCTGCAATCAGTGCCAATACGGATGGGTTATTCTTTTCTTTACTTGTATTTAAAATATTAAGTAAGTCAGCACGATCTGATGCTGATTCAGGTGCAATACCTGCAACAATTTGTTCAAGATCTGCATTAGGATCGATATTTAAAATTTTATCGAGTGTATCTGCGGCTAGCTTGTATTCATGTGCTTTTAGCGCAATATGTGCCAGATAAAATAGCGCTGGCACATCTTCTGGCTCTTGTACCACCCAGTGGGTCGCAATATCCAGTGCAGCTTTCGTATCATTATATTCTAGTGCAATATCTAGTGCGCGTTGTTTAATGGCAGGAGAGTTGCTTTTAATCGCTAAAACAGTGTAATTATGAATTGCTGTAGGAATATCATCATACGCAAGTGCAAACTCAGCAATCATACTTTGCTTAAGGGCTTCAGTATTCGGTTGAAGTGGATAAAAATCAGTCACAGCACGTACATGCGCTGATGATGCCATGCTCCCTAACAGTAAGAATGTGGTAGAATATTGTCTAATCGACGTACCATTAATTCGGCAATTCATTTGACGCAATTTTAGTAATCCATTTTTCCGTAATCTAAGTATGCTTTTTATGACACCGTTATTGCACAATAGCATAAATTTAGCGAAATGATGATCTGATATGTCCTTCTTTGCATTGGGTGTCAACCATCAAACAGCTTCCGTAGAGTTAAGAGAACAAATCGCCTTTAATGCAGAGCGATTAAGTGCTTTGCTTGCCGAACAGCGTGATCATCATCATTTAAATGATATGGTCGTGGTTTCGACCTGTAATCGTACAGAGGTGTATGCCATTGCAGACAATGCTGAAATGGTACTCGACTGGCTTGCCCAATCAAATGATATTGAAGTAAAACAATTACTTCATCATGTTTATCGTTACGAAAATGCGCAGGCAGTTACACATTTGATGCGTGTTGCCAGTGGACTAGATTCGCTTATGTTAGGTGAGCCACAAATTTTGGGGCAGGTCAAAAGTGCGCTGAATCTATCTAAAGACGCTCATACTATATCTCCAGATTTAAATCGAATTTTTGAATACGCTTTCTATGCAGCCAAGCGAGTAAGAACGGAAACGGCTGTTGGTAGTCATGCCGTGTCAATGGGCTATGCTGTGGCTCAACTGGCTTTGCAGGTATTTAGCCATCCTGAACAGTTAACTGTAATGGTGGTAGCTGCAGGGGAAATGAATAGTTTAGTGGCGAAGCATTTTGCGGAAATGGGAGTTGCAAATATTATTATCTGTAATCGTAGTCGTGAACGTGCTGAAAGCCTATCACAGGAAATCGCTCAGCAGGTCGATGTCGAGATTATAGAGTTTAGTCAGTTAGCGGATCATTTGCATCGGGCTGATGTCGTGTCGAGTTGTACTGGCAGTTTACATCAAGTGATTCACTATAAAGATGTACGCGCTGCTTTAAAAAAACGTCGTTATAAACAGATGTTATTGGTGGATTTGGCTGTACCGCGTGATATCGATCCTAAAGTCGAAAGTCTGGATGGCGTTTATCTGTATGGCGTTGATGATCTACAAAGTGTGATTGATGAAAATCTGGCGCAACGTCGTCAGGCCGCGGTGGAAGCTGAAGTTATGGTCAACCAGTTGGCGACTCAACTGGTGACTCAGCAAAAAATACAGCAGGCAGGCAGCACCATACAGGCCTATCGTGAACATGGCGAGAAGCAAAGTCAGGTTGAACTGAATTTGGCGCTTGAGGCATTAAAAACGGGACAGAATCCAGAAAAGGTGCTTCAAGCTTTCGCACATCGTTTGACACAGAAAATGCTGCATCCCACTTCAATTTTATTACGCGAAGCTGCACAAAATGAAAGCCCTGATTATTTCGAGTGGATGCAAAGTGAATTGGCTGATGTTTTTGCCAAAGAACGAAAGCAAAAAAAATAATTACGATTCAGTTAATAATCTTAAACTGATCTGCTTGGTTAGTTCATTGAGTTGCTGACGTAAGTTGCGTGACTCTAAAAGAGAAATAGGCGCTTTCAATTTTTGTCGTAAATATTTTTCCTGTAAGCCAAGTGAATATTCTTTAGCCAATTTATCCGCAGTCTCGGGCGCTTGGGTCAAGCTTTCGATATTAGTTCTTTGCATGATGTCTGCAATTTCATGGCAATACGCACTACATGCTCCTAACACATAATAAGTTGCCAATTCCTGATCATCAGGTAATTCATCAAAGATTCGATCAAAAATTGCTAAAGTTTTGCCTAGCAATTCATTCGAATCAATTACGGCGCGTAAGGCTTCAAAATGAATATATAAATAAGGATGGTGCATCAAAATCGCCAGTGCAAAATCTTCATCTTTCGTCTGGATGTTAAAAGATAAGGATGCATCATGGCTGATTTGTGGTGTCCATTTACGCCCTAAACCCAATTTTTCCCTAAAAGATTGGGTCAGCAAATAACGAAATGAACCATGTTTGGGTAATAACTCTGTAAGTTCCTTAAGCTCACCCATGACCAGACTTTTACCTTCTGGGGTAGAGATATCATGTTGTCCTGTTAAGTGTGCAAAGACAAAATCTGATAATAATGGAGCCTGATCCAGTAAACGATTAAAATTTTCTAAGCCTTCACGGCGAATTAGCGAATCTGGATCGTGTTCATTGGGCAAGACAAAAAATTTAAGTTCACGTCCGTCATTTAAGAGGGGAAGTGCTATTTCTAAAGTCCGTCGAGCTGCTTTTTGACCTGCGGTATCCCCATCAAAAGCAATAGTAATACGCGAATTTTGTTTAAATAAAGTATTTAGATGATCTGCATTACTGGCTGTTCCAAGTGTAGCAACTGCACCATATACACCGTATTGTTGTAATGCAATGACATCCATATAACCTTCAACCATCAGCCAGTCATGTGCTTTAAGTTTTCGGCCTTCATAAAGACCATAGAGCAATTGATTCTTATGAAATACTTCTGAATCAGGTGAGTTGATATATTTAGGTTTAATTTCATCATTGAGTGCTCGACCGCCAAAGCCAACTACGCGTCCCTTATGATCACGAATTGGAAAAATCACCCGTTCACGCAATAAGTCAAAATCACGGCCATTATCACTTGACCGAATTAAGCCAACTTTTTTTAAACCATCAATATCTTGTGGAAACGCTTTTTCCAAATGTTGCCAATCTTCAGGCGCATAACCCAAACGCCAAAATTGAATGGTTTCAGGTGTTAAGCCACGTTGTTTAAAATAGGCTTGTGCCTTTTTACTAGGAGGAAGTTGTCGTTCATAAAATTGTGCTACATTTTCAAGTAAGTCATACAGATTTCCCTCTTGTGGCATGTCCTCAAAATTAGAAAAAGAAGTATCAAACTGGGCAAAAGGGTCATCAAAATAAGCAGGAATCTCTAAATTTGGAGACTCTGCAAACGCCTGTTTTGGGTCTTGTTGTAGGATGGGTGGCAAGACGCTTTCGTTTGTCGCAATCGCTTGAGGCTCAATTTTTTGTGGGGTGCGTTTATACGAAAGTTTTTTATTGTCAAAATTATCTTTTGGTAATTCAATGCCTGCTTTACTGGAAAGCTCCTGCATGACATCAATAAAATTACGGCTATCAATATCCATGAGAAAACGAATGGCATTACCATTGGCTTGACAGCCAAAACAGTGATAATAGCCTTTGTCCCGATACACGTGAAAAGATGGCGTTTTTTCCTGATGGAATGGGCAACAGCCCGAATAACTGCGTCCAGTTTTCTTAAGCTTTACCCGTTGACCAATCAGCTCGACCAGATCGGTACGATCCAGAATCTGATCAATCGTATGTTGAGGAATCGCCATAATAAAATACCGTGTCTGAATCGGGACGAAAATGCTTTTGCTACGCAGAGGTATCTACATGATGCAGTGTAATGGATATGATTTCAATGCACTAAAAATGAAAAAGGCAAGTCATATAAACTTGCCCTACCGTACAACTAAAAAATTAGTTGGCAGCATCATCATCATTTGTTTGCGGTGCGACCGTATCTGGCACAACACTCATACTCGGAACAGTTTGCTGTACTGGTGGTGCGGAAATAGGCGAGACTTCATGTTGTTCAGGTTTATCCAGTAAACCAAAACTCAAGCGATTTGTCAGACTACGTGTTTCGGTAGGATGATCTGATGCTACTTCTTCAACACCAGAAGTTTTTGCACCACGACCTAAGATACCTAAAGTGGCACGGTTCCACCAGCTTCCTTCATGACGAGCTGCACGTAAATTCACTTTGCCATTCGACTTAATTAAATCTGGATAGTTGAGTTTTAACACGTCTACATATTGTTGTGACGTCGCATTATCACCTAACTCGTCATAGGCATAGGCCAACGTTGCTAGTGCCTCTGGAACTTGAGGAGTTTGTGGATAATGTTCAACCACCCATTGCGCACGTTCCGCTGCTGCCAGCCATGCTTTACGTTTTAAGTTAAAACGCGCCACATTAATTTCATTTTCAGCCAGTTCTTGCTGAATGTATTTCATGCGTTGTGCTGCATCCACTGCATATTCGCTGCTTGGGAAACGACGAATAAAATCAACAAAATTCTGATAGGCCAGTTTTAAATAACTCACATCACGGTGTGATTGTTGTAATGAGGTATAACGTAGCAAACTATCGTAATTAAGTTCCATGTTCGATACGCCACGTACATAGTAAGCATAATCTACATTTGGATGTTGGGGATTCAAACGAATAAAACGATCTGCTAGCGCAATAGCACCTTCATAATCTTTTTGCTGAAATTTGACATACAGAAGCTCAAGCTGCGCTTGTTGTGCGTATTGGCCTGTAGGATAATAAGTATCAATCGCTTCTAATGATTTTGCAGCGTCAGAATATTGCTTACGATCGAGTGACTTTTCTGCTTTTTCAAAATAAACTAGTTCACTTGACTTAGGCCCAGTATCGACTACTTCTTTTTTTGGATTACTGCTACAACCCACCATTGCAGCCGCTACGCCAAGAGAAAGGGCAAGCATGGTAATCTTATAATTTGGTAGCGACATAAAAACTCCTCTGTTATATACGGGCAATGAGCTACAATTGCGCTATTAAACCACTTTTATCACTTTGAGCAAATGACTTCAGCACAATCTTCTAATTCAAATCTCTCAGAAACAGACTTCAATCTACTTGAAGATTCTGAGGATGCAGATAATCATAATTCTGACACAACTGCAACACGTTTATCGTTGCAGGAGCAGCTTGACGAAACTTATCTGGGACAACGCATTGATCAGGTCGCGGCCACTGTCTGGAGCGACTTTTCCCGAGAACGCCTTAAACAATGGATGAAAGACGGCCATTTATTGGTAAATGGTAATATCGTTAAGCCTAAATATCGTTGTGAAGGCAATGAGTTATTGACTTTAAATGTTGAACTGGAAGCACAAACGACCAGTCAACCTGAAAATATTCCTCTTGATATTGTTTATGAAGATGCAGATATTTTGGTCATTAATAAACCTGTTGGGATGGTTGTACATCCTGGTGCAGGTAATAGCTCAGGTACTTTGGTTAATGCTTTGCTCTATCATTATCCAAAATCGGCGGAACTGTCGCGAGCTGGACTGGTGCATCGAATCGACAAAGATACCAGCGGCTTGCTCGTGGTGGCCAAAAATCTCGAAGCGCAATTTTCCTTGAGTAAACAGTTGGCTGATAAATCTGTCTATCGAATTTATGATTTAATCGTCTATGGCAATATCGTCGCAGGCGGCACTATCGATGAACCAATTAAACGTCATCCTGTTGACCGTATTAAAATGGCTATTCTACCGGGTGGGCGAGATGCGGTGACCCATTATAATGTCAAGGAGCGTTTTCAAAACTTTACCCGTGTACAGGCACAGCTTGAAACAGGGCGAACTCATCAGATTCGGGTGCATTTTAGCTATATTGGGCATGGGCTGGTGGGCGATTCAGTTTATATGAATCGTGTGCGTGTTCCTGCAGGTGCGAGTGAGCGTTTAAATATAACATTACGTGCTTTTAAACATCAGGCTTTACATGCAGCTAAATTAGGATTGGTTCATCCTCGTACTCAGGAAAATATGATGTTTGAAGCGCCTTGGCCAGAAGATTTTACTTATTTGGTCGAGGTTCTACGTCAGGACAATGCTGCTTATTAGATAAAGGAATTCATTCATGAATTTTGTACAGGGTTTACCACAAGGCGTTTATGTGGGGCAGACGACCATTCAGCATGTGCATGCCTTACCAAGTGCTAATCCTGATCTAGCTGGATTCAATCTGGCTTTACATGTTAATGACAATCCAGAACGCGTTCAACACCATCGCATGATATTGCTGAATGAGTTTGCAAAGTTTGATGTGAACAAAATTACATGGATGACCCAAACCCATAGCACCATTTGCGATACAGTCAATGAGCAAATTACTTTTGAAGCATTGATAGGAGATGGTCTGGTGACTCAGACGAAAGGTCATGCCTTGATGATGATGACAGCGGATTGTCTACCTGTAGTTTTGGGTAATCGGGACGGTACTGAAGTTGCCAATCTGCATGCAGGTTGGCGTGGTCTGGCAGGCGGGATTATTGAAAATACTATTGAAGCTATGCAGAGTGGCGCGACATGGGCATGGTTAGGTGCGGCGATTAGTCAACCCTGTTTTGAAGTGGGTATAGAAGTCAAACAAACATTCTGTGAGAAATATCCAGAGCTGGCTATGGCCTTTGAACAAGGTAAACAGAAGAATAAATTTTATGCTGATCTCTATGCCATTGCACGTTACATATTAGAGCAGCAAGGCATAGAGCATATTTTGGGGGGAGATCAATGCTCCTATCGTCAGCAAAGCGATTACTATTCTTATCGGCGTAATGCTAAAACAGGACGCATGGCGACATTCGTTTTTATGAAATAAAAGTGGTAAACTTTCAAGGTACTATCAGTTTAATTTATTTATGTCATTGCTCAAGAAATCGCTTTGTATTGTTTATCATAGCCCATACGGACATACAGCCAGAGTTGCTTCGCATATTGCACAAGGTGCGAAAACCTTGGGTATCGAGGTGCATTTGATGTCGATTGAACATATAGACTGGGATGCGTTAGATACAGCACAAGGCATTATTTTTGGTTCACCAACTTATATGGGGAGTGTTTCAGCTGATTTTAAAAAATTTATGGATAGTACTTCTAAACGCTGGAAGAATCGCATTTGGCAAGGAAAACTGGCTGCAGGATTTTCTAATTCAGGTGGGTTAAGTGGTGATAAATTAGCTGTTTTACAACAGTTAAATATCTTTGCTATGCAGCACGGCATGTTGTGGTCAGGTTTGCCCTTAATGCCAACAGGACATACGGAAACAGATTTAAATCGGCTTTCAAGTTGTTTGGGGTTGATGACTCAATCAGACAATGCGCCTGTTGAAATTACGCCACCCAAAGGTGATCTAGATACCGCAGTATGGTTTGGAGAATATATTGCTGGAATTTTATATCGTTTGCATTAAATAGAGTTCGTATGAGTAAAAAAAGCCTCATGATGAGGCTTTTTTGCGTTTTATTTATGCATTAAACGTGCTTTGTCGCGTTGCCAGTCACGGTCTTTTTCAGTAGCACGTTTATCATGTAACTGTTTACCTTTTACCAATGCAATTTCAAGTTTGACCAGATGACCTTTCCAGTAACAGGCCAAAGGAACACAAGAATAACCTTTTTGATTCACTGCACCCATCAATTGTTCAATTTGTCTGCGTGACAGTAACAACTTACGGGTTCGTGTTGCTTCAGGAACGATATGCGTAGATGCAGAAAGCAAAGGCTGAATTTGTGCACCAAATAAATAAGCTTCGTTATTTTTAAAAATAATATAACTTTCGGTCAGACTCATACGGCCTGCACGTAAAGACTTTACTTCCCAACCAAGCAGCGCAATGCCTGCTTCAAATTTTTCTTCAATAAAATAATCGTGGCGCGCGCGTTTGTTCTGCGCAATGGTGCCGCCGTTATTTTTTTTAACTACTACTGCTTTCGCCATAATCTTAAAATTCCAAAGTTAAGCCTATTGTGCCTGAAACAGTGACCGAGGTGAAGTTTTTTCATTTTAATCAGGTCGCTTATTCATGGGATGTCTTCGCTAAGAAATCAAGATTTGCTAGAATATAACCCTCAGAAAATAAACTAGAGTAAAAATGGATGACTAAAGCACGTGTTATCTATCCAGGTACATTTGACCCAATCACCAATGGACACATTGATTTGGTCACTCGAGCCTCACGAATGTTTGATGAAGTCGTGGTTGCAATTGCGATAGGACATCATAAGAATCCTGTCTTTAGTTTAGACGAGCGAGTTGCATTAGCCAAAGCATCTTTAAGCCATTTGCCCAATGTTGAATTTGTTGGATTTGATGGATTATTGGTTAATTTTTTTCGTGAGCAAAAAGCTACCGCAGTATTGCGTGGTTTACGTGCAGTTTCTGATTTTGAATATGAATTTCAGTTGGCTAATATGAACCGTCAACTTGATTCACATTTTGAAGCGGTGTTTTTAACACCGTCTGAACAATATTCCTTTATTTCATCGACTTTAGTTCGTGAAATCGCGCGTTTAAGAGGTGATGTTGCCAAGTTTGTTCCACAAGCTGTGGTAGAGGCCTTTGAACGCAAGCACCAACAAGGCTGGTAGTGTGTCATTAATTATTACCGAAGAATGCATCAACTGTGATGTCTGTGAACCCGTTTGTCCCAATGAAGCAATATTTATGGGCGAGGTGATTTACGAGATCCATCCAGACTTATGTACTGAATGTGTGGGGCATTTCGATGAGCCACAATGTCAGTTATTTTGTCCGGTCGATTGTATTCCTAAAGATCCTGATCATGTGGAAACCCAAGATCAGTTGTTGCAAAAGTATCAAAAACTAATTGATCAAAAAAGCACGAGCAATTAGTCCAAATTTTTGTTACCATGCGCTCCTGAAGTGGACTGGACGGTCGCTGCTGTGGAGGTCTTCGTGACTGAAGCAGGGGAGGAAAGTCCGGGCTTCACAGGGCAGGGTGCCAGGTAACGCCTGGGCGGTGAAAGCCGACGGAAAGTGCAGCAGAGAGTAGACCGCCTCATTCGTGAGGTAAGGGTGAAAGGGTGCGGTAAGAGCGCACCGCGTGTCTGGTAACAGTTCACGGCATGGTAAACCCCACCAGAAGCAAGACCAAATAGGAATCCTGAGGTACGGCCCGTACTGGATTCGGGTAGGTCGCTTGAGCGTATGAGTGATTGTACGCCTAGAGGAATGATCGTCCTCGACAGAACCCGGCTTACAGGTCCACTTCACCAATTTTTGAAAAATTTGCTTGACGTATCTAGGATAACTTTAGATAATGCGCGCACAGTTTTCGGCTATGTAGCTCAGTTGGTTAGAGCACAGCACTCATAATGCTGGGGTCACAGGTTCAAGTCCCGTCATAGCCACCATTTAACAGACCATGCTCCTGCATGGTCTTTTTTTATGTCAATTTTATTGCTTATATATACATTTATAAAACGCTTACCTGCTATCTTCTAAGTAGTTAAATGCATAGGTGTACATAAATTAATCGCCATGTAAATCAACTGTGAATATTTGTAGCAAATAATATTATTTTTGATTATCATTCTCATTTAAATCTATTCGCTCTTTATCTCCTCCAATTTATCAGGATAAAACTAAATAAATTGGCATATTGAATAGTAATCATTATCCTTAGTACTATTATTTAGGTGTTGACTATGCATTGTCATCAGAATCTGTCTGTGTCCAAAAATAAGATCAATCATTCGATTGCATTGAGACCGCATTATTTAGCTGTATGTCTTGGAATGCTGATGGCACCCATTTCAACGGGTTTATTTGCAGCGGAGGAGAGTAAAACAGCTGATTCAAATCACTACACCAAGCTTTCTGTGATTACCGTGTATGCCGAAAAAGAAGATAAAATTCCTTCTTCAGTCACGACGATTAGCCGAGATAATTTAGATCGTACTGGCGCGACAGATATGGCAAGTATTGTGAAATATTTGCCGCTCGTAAGTGCACCATTTGCAGCCAATGGTGCTAGTGCATTTTATGCAGGTTCAGGTACGAGCAGCTACAATATCCGAGGTATCGATGGTAATCGAGTTGGATTAGATGTCGATGGCATTGATATTGCTGATGCAACTGTTGCGACTTGGACAGGTGCAAGTATGCGTAATAGTGCAGCAGGCCGGGATTATATTGAACCTGAAATGTTTCAAACGGTGAATATTCAATCAGGCACAACAGGCGCTTCTACGGATGGAATAGGGGGGCGTGTTTCATTTAAAAACAAATCACCAGAAGATTATCTGGTGAATGGTAAAAATTTAGCTGCTACTGCTAAGGTGGGTTATAGCTCAGCAGATGAAGCTTGGTTGAGTTCGGTAACAGGCGCAGTCGGAAATGATACATTTAAAGCGCTTATTGCTTATGCACACCGAGATGGTCATGAAATGCAGGGTAACTCTAATACCAAACCATTCCCTGCTGACTGGAAATCTGATGCAATTTTAAGTCGTATCATCTGGGATATTAATGAACAAAATCAATTGGGTTTTACTGCTGATTATTATAAAAAGAAAAATGATATTAGTGGAATGGATGGTTCGACCTACACGGGTATCACTTTTAATGATGGTACACAACATCAGGATATTGAACGCGAACAATATAGCCTAGATTATCGCTTTAAACCCCAAAATTTTGCTTTATTTGATCAGCTAAAAGCTAAGCTTTGGTATCAGGAGTCACATAATGATACCCGTACTGGTTATAAGGCTACGACGTATTATCGCGATGTCAATAACACCTTTAAAGAAGAAAATACAGGAATTAAGCTCGATATTGAGAAATATCTGGGCATACATCATTTTGAATATGGTCTATTAATGGATCAAAAGGAATATTCAAGTAATCGAAAAGAATTGCGTAATGGTGCTCCGACTTCATCGACTTTGTATCAAGGCGCTTATTTATTTGACTCAAAGGTTAATCGTTATGCAGCTTATGTGACCGATACAATGAAGTTTAATCTTTGGGAGCGTGATCTTAAACTCACTCCTTCTTTACGTGTAGAACGTCAAGAATACAAACCAGAAAATTCAACTTATGGGGGAGTGGTTGATAAAGACTTTAACTATGTCTCACCAGGGTTATCATTAAGCTATCAGTTGACCCCTTATAATTATACTTATGCAAAATATACTCGTGGTGCCCGTGTTCCAAGCGCAACAGAATTAGGAAGTTATTTTCAAACAACTTCAGGGGTTTCATATTACTTATCTGGAAATTCAGACTTGAAAAAAGAGACCAGTGACGCATTTGAGGTTGGTCTAAGAAATGATTCAATTGAAGGAATTAAATTTGATCTAACTGGATTCTATACCAAATACGATAATTTCATTGATTATAAATCACTTCCTGCTTCTGAATGCACAGTTTCAGGCGTATTTTTATGTTATGAGGCACAGAATTTGGCGCAAGCTGCAATTTGGGGGGGAGAGCTTTCTACGCATGTCGATCTAGGGCATTTTATTAATAATGCTGATGGTTTTAGCTTAGCCCTAGTAGCGGGTAAAACAAAAGGTCATGCCAAAGATAATGAGGGCAATAAGAGTGGCATAAACTCTGTAACCCCAGGCAAGGCTAGTCTATCTCTTGCTTATGATGATCCTGACCAAGTATTTGGTCTTGGATTTACCACTACAGCAGTAGAAAGTAAAACTGCTTCCCAAGATGTCAGTACCTATTCAGGTAACGCAGGTTATATTCCTGTGAAGGGATACACTGTATTTGATTTATCAGCATATTGGAATATTCATAAAAATGTGAAACTCAATGTGTCGTTAAACAATATCTTTGACAAAACTTATTGGAATTACGCAAGTGTAGGCACTTTAAATAAATCTACTAGTACAAGTGGAAGTATCGATGCATTACGTGACCGCTCGGCTGAAGCTGGTCGCAATGTGGTCGCTAGTGTTGAGTTTAAATATTAATTTTATCAGGGGCCTTTTAGGATATTGCTATGAAAAACATCAAATTTACACTTTTGGCTTGTAGTACGTTATTGAGTTCAGTTGTAATTGCTGCTCCTTTAGAGAATCAGACCGAAATGCAGGCTTACGGTCTTTATTCTCTCTATCATTCACAGGAGCAAAATCCAAATAACGCGACATTTGTTAAAAACTATACAGCTGACTATGCCGACTTATTCAAAACCCAAAAGCAAGTGAATCAGTTACAATATGTACAGTTTGAGCAAGCTAGATTAGAGCCCATATTAAAACAACGCCGTGAGATGTCATTAAAACAAGCTCATGTCCGTTTTGGCGTATTGAATACCAATAAAGATGATAAAATTACTTTAAAGGAATATCAGGAAATTGGTCTTAAGACTTTTGATCAATTCGATAAAAATCAGGATGGTCTGATTAGTGCCGAAGATGCCAAGCTTGAATCAACACCAACAGGAACGCATGATGGTTTTAGAATGAAATCACCACTATCTATGCCGATGGCGGGTAATGTGAATGAATTTATTCAAATGTATGCAAATAACAACAAAACTTATGTCACTTTAGGTGACTATTTAACGCATCGTGATCAACAATTCGTCTTAACTGATACCAATAAAGATCTAAGCTTATCTGAAGATGAATATGTTGGTGAATTTACCCAACGTTATGATGAGCATTTGGCCCAAGCTCGCAAAGGATATCATGAAATTTTTGATCAGCAATTTTTGAAAATAAGTCATGGCAAAGCCACGATTCAGGAAAAAGACATCAAAGCGTTTGCAACCAATGTCGCTAAAGAGAAGAGTTTGAAAAAATAATCGGATCAATTTATTGGAATAGGCCACTATTGACCGTTTTTTTGTTTTATTAAAGCAAAGACGGTCAATAGATGATTTAAAAATTTTACTCTATGCGTGAGTAAAAGATGAAAATTTTGACAGGTTTATTTCGATGATTTTTATATTACTTTGATCAGTTTTGTTCGGAAATTCAACTAAATTTTTCTTGCCATAGAAAGATGACCCTACAATACGTTGCAGCATGATTTGTGGGTTTAATAAGCTGTTTGAAAATTGAATTTTGATTGCACGTTTTTGGGTTCCATAGCCCAATTTATCTAATATATTGTAAATATTATGCAGCATGGCTTTTTCGCGGTGTCTATTATTTATTCTTATCTTAGAAAAAGGGGACGTATAAATCTTGTCACTTCCCACTTTATTCTTAGTATAAAAAACAATCTAGATTATAAAGATCAAATATGGGGAGAGGTCTTAGTTTTGCGTTTTAGTTCGGTCTTACAATCAAATTTATAAATACTTGATTAATCAGACCTGAATCGCATCCAAAATCAGATGTATGTTTAAACGCTGACGGCATTGCTCGACAAAGTCTTTAATTTTTTCAGTTTTATAACGTTGAAAATCAAAACCTTGATAATCTATAGAGATCGATCGTAAGTATTTTGACCGAAAAGCATTGTGATCAAAGATTTGATGAATAAAACTTCCTTGAATATGTTCATGTTGAAAATAAAGTGGATATTTTTTACTTACCCCATGATGCATCTCAAAACCTTCAATTGGCATGTCAAAAATAGTATAGATTTTTTTTGCTAAAATTTTATCTTTGATAAATTCAATATCATCATCAATAAAACCTAGCCCTTCGGCAGTTGTAGGTTGGGGGGTTTCGACCTGTTCTGGGTCATTTAGGTTTTGAAAGAGCATTTCATAACCGCCGCAAATGGCAAAAATCGCTTTTTTACGCTGTTGTAGCTGTTCAAATAAGCCATTTTGTTTTAACCAGTTTAAATCTTGAATCACCAGTTTTGAACCAGGTAGTATCACCAGATCAAAACGCTCCAGTGAAATAGGGCTATTGATAAATTCCAGTAAGACTTCATCATCAGCAATCAAAGGCTCAAAGTCGTTGTAATTGCTCATATAAGGATAGGCAATGATACCAATCGTTATTTTTTTCTGACTGGGTTGTTGTACAAAATTTTGCAGGCTGGCATTGTCTTCAAAACCAAGATTAAATGGCATATACGGCAAAACGCCCAGCACTGGAATTTTAAATTTTTCCTGAATAATATGTATGCCTTCATCAAATAAAGACAAATCACCACGAAATTTATTGATGATCACACCAATGACACTGTCACGTAAGTGCGCAGGAAGCAGATTATAAGTACCCCAAACCGAAGCAAATACGCCACCTTTTTCAATATCAGCCACCAAGATAATTTTAGTGCGGTAGGTTTCAGCAATGAAAAGGTTGGATAAATCCTTGTCGATTAAGTTGAGTTCAACCGGGCTGCCTGCACCTTCTGCTACAACGCAATCATAATGTTCAGCCAGATACTCAAAACAGCGTTGTACCGCAGGTTTGAGTTGATCCAAGTCACGATAATATTCCAGCACATGTTGCTGGGAAATCACTTTACCTTCGACAATAACTGATGCGCGGCCATTTGCACCAGATTTCAACAATATTGGATTGAGATGATACGAGGTCGGAATACCCAGAACTTCAGCTTGAAATGATTGGGCAATAGCAATTTCACTGCCATCATCACAGACGCGTGCATTATTGGAGACATTTTGTGCTTTGAACGGAGCAACCCGCACACCTGCATCTTGTAAAATTTTAGCAATCACAAAGGTCAGGGTGGATTTTCCAGCATCACTGGACGTTCCAAAAATCGAAATATGTCTCATACTGATATGCTTATCAATAAAATCGGGTAGGCAGAAACAGGCGGCTACGGCATAATACGCTATTTTACGATCAACGTAGTGGTCAAATTCAGACTGCATTGCGTGTTTTGTATATGATTAAATCAGATATACATATGAAAAAACATGCAAAGTGGGCGCTGTTTAAATCACTATAATGAATATCTATTTCCAGATCTAGCATAAGGCCAATCTGGTGAGCTATGTCGAATTTTCAATTTGGAGTTGTTATGGCACTCGTTCCTCCATATGGTGGCGCAAGTTGTGACGAAAAACTACTTGGCGGCTTAATGATTAAAACGGACTGGAAAGGAGATGCACATGACTGAAGATAGATTAACCCATCTCAAGCAGCTTGAAGCTGAAAGTATCCATATTATTCGTGAAGTTGCAGCCGAATTTGAAAACCCAGTGATGCTTTACTCGATTGGTAAAGACTCTGCGGTTATGTTGCATCTTGCACTTAAAGCTTTTTATCCTGCAAAACTTCCATTTCCATTGTTACATGTGGATACTGGCTGGAAATTTAAGGACATGATTGCTTTTCGTGACAACATGGCTAAAACCCATGGCTTTGATTTGATCGTGCATCAAAACAAGGAAGGTCGTGACGCGGGCATCAATCCATTTGATCATGGTAGCTCGAAATATACCGATATCATGAAAACTCAAGGCTTAAAACAGGCTTTGGACAAGTACCAGTTTGATGCAGCTTTTGGTGGTGCGCGTCGTGATGAAGAAAAATCACGTGCTAAAGAACGTGTTTATTCGTTCCGTGATAGCAAGCACCGTTGGGATCCTAAAAACCAGCGCCCAGAACTTTGGAATCTTTACAATGGTAAAGTAAACAAAGGTGAAAGCATTCGTGTATTCCCATTGTCTAACTGGACTGAACTGGATATCTGGCAATATATCTATTTGGAAAATATTCAAATCGTACCGTTGTATTTCTCTGCGGTGCGTCCTGTGGTTGAGCGTAGTGGTACGCTGATCATGGTAGATGATGAACGTATGCGTTTAAAAGAAGGCGAAGTTCCACAAATGAAATCAGTACGTTTCCGTACTCTCGGCTGTTACCCATTAACAGGTGCCGTGGAATCTGAGGCAGATACCTTGCCTGAGATTATTCAGGAAATGCTTTTGGCCACAAGTTCAGAACGTCAAGGTCGTATGATTGACCATGATGAAGCGGGCTCAATGGAAAAGAAAAAGCAGGAAGGTTATTTCTAAGCAGCTTTAATGAATGTTTGGAAAAAGATTTCAGAATTTGTGGAGTTAGAGCATGTCTCATCAGTCAGATCTTATTAGTCAGGATATTCTGGCCTATTTAAAACAACATGAGCAAAAAGATTTACTACGCTTTTTGACGTGCGGTAATGTTGATGATGGTAAAAGTACCCTTATTGGGCGTTTACTTTATGATTCAAAATTGATTTATGAAGATCAATTACAGGCGGTTACGCGCGATAGTAAAAAAGTCGGAACCACTGGCGACGCTCCTGATCTAGCTTTACTTGTAGATGGTTTACAAGCTGAACGTGAGCAGGGCATTACCATTGATGTCGCCTATCGCTATTTCTCTACAGAAAAGCGTAAGTTCATTATTGCGGATACTCCGGGGCATGAGCAATACACACGTAATATGGCGACAGGTGCTTCAACAGCAGACCTCGCGATCATCCTGATCGATGCCCGTTATGGTGTACAAACTCAAACACGTCGCCATTCATTTATTGCAAGCTTACTCGGTATTAAAAATATCGTAGTTGCGATCAACAAAATGGACTTAGTTGAGTTTTCTGAAGCACGTTTCAATGAAATTCAGGTTGAATATGATGCTTTTGTGAGCCAATTGGGAGATCGTCGTCCAGAAAATATCCTATTTGTACCGATTTCAGCTTTAAATGGTGATAATGTCGTAAATCCATCGACGAGTACGCCATGGTACAAGGGTCAAACCTTGATGAACATTCTTGAATTGGTGGAAATTAAACGTGAATCCAATAAACATGAATTCCGTTTCCCTGTTCAATATGTGAATCGTCCAAACCTTGATTTCCGTGGCTTTGCAGGGACAATTGCACTCGGTGAAATCAATGTCGGTGATGAAATCGTGGCATTACCATCGGGCAAAAAATCGACTGTTAAAGAGATCGTAACTTTTGATGGTAATCTTGAACAGGCGATTGCAGGTCAGGCAGTAACCTTGACCTTAAATGATGAAATTGATATCTCTCGTGGCAACGTGTTGGTGCGTTCAGGTGAGCAGCCGCTGATTTCTCGTTCTGTACGTGCATCTGTGGTTTGGATGAATGAACATGCTTTAGTGAAAGGTAAGTTATATAACGTCAAGATTGGTACACAAACTGTTCCTGCCAAAGTGACCGAAATTAACTATCGTGTCAATGTGAACACACTTGAGCACACGCAAGTCGAAGAACTTGAATTGAATGCGATTGCTGATGTGACGGTTGAATTTGATGCGCCAGTAGTATTTGATCGTTATCAGGATTCTCGTTATACAGGTTCATTTATCTTCATCGATCGTTTGAGTAACGTAACGGTTGGGGCCGGTATGGTTGAAGCTGCGGTTGAATGGACTGCCAGCAATAATCCTGTAACCGCGGAAGATCGTGCAGCACGTTTGGGTCAAAAACCTGCAGTGATTGGTATAGCTGTATCCTTGCTTGAGAAAGCTCAAGCCTTGGAAAGCTTGCTGATTCAGCAGGGTGTCGTGGCGATTGTCAAGGCAGACTTGAATCTAGAACAGATTAACCTACTCCGTGAAACGGGTGTAGTGGTAATTACGACGATTATCGAAGGTACAGATACAAACGTAACAGCTGAAACTGTTGAGGATGTAGTTGACCAAGTCGTAGAGTTAGTTCGTTTGTAATTAGACTCTTGAAACAAAAAAAACCTCCTAAATTTAGGAGGTTTTTTTAATCGAACCATTTAAACGATACTGATCAATGGAAAAACGCCAAATACTAAAGCACTGCCCATAAGTACACAACACGTCATAAATGCCCATTTCAAAGTAAATTTTTGATGGTCAGCAAACTCAACTGCAGCTAGACCACACAGTAAATAAGTTGATGGAACTAATGGGGAGAGGAGGTGAATCGGCTGACCTACAATAGACGCTCGCGCAATTTCAACGGGTTCAATTCCATAATGAGTAGCAGCTTCGGCTAAAATTGGTAATACGCCAAAATAGAAAGCATCATTGGACATAAAAAATGTCAAAGGCATACTCAGCGCCCCCGTAATAGGTGCCATATATGGCCCCATACTTTCAGGAATGAGCGAAACAAATTGTTTTGACATGGCTTCTACCATACCTGTTCCCGTCAAAATTCCTGTGAAAACTCCTGCAGCAAAAATCACACCAACGACTGCAAGTACACTATCGGCATGCATAGCAATTCGTTTTTTCTGCATTTGTAAATCTGGGTAGTTCACGATAAGTGCAATACAGAAACCGAGCATAAATAGAATAGGCATTGGTAAAATTCCTTTTACCAAGGATGCCATCAGCACGATTGTCAAAATACCATTAAACCAGCGTAAATGTGGACGCTGCGCTTCAGGGTCTTTAGAGATAGTAATGTTGTCAGCATGGCTAATGTCGTCAATACTAATCACCCCCAGACGTTTACGTTCATGTTTACCATAGAGATAAGCAAGGAAGAATAGCCAAATAATGGCAATCAACATAGATGGAATCATTGGGATAAATACGTAGCTGGCATCGACTTGTAATGCACTCGCGGCACGAGCAGTTGGTCCACCCCAAGGTGTAAGATTCATAACTCCACTACTTAATAACATTAAACAGGTCATTACCAGTGGATTCATGCCAATACGTTTATAGAGTGGCATCATCGCTGCGACACAAATCATATATGTAGTTGAACCATCACCATCCAAAGAAACAGTTAAGGTTAAAAAAACAGTACCTAATGTAATTTTAAGTGGATCTCCTTTCACTATCTTTAAAATCCATTTAATTGATGGGTCAAATAAGCCCGAATCGATCATTAAGGCAAAATACATAATTGCAAAGAGTAACATCACGCCAGTTGGTGCAAGCTTTTTAATACCATCTAGCATAGTTTCACCTAACATTGACACTTCAATATGGCTTAAACTGTCAATATGAAACCCAAGTCCCCAACCGATCAGAGCAAAAATAACAGGAATGAGAATGAGTGCAACCAACGCACTGAGACGTTTTGACATGATCAAATACATAAAACACATGATCATGCTAATACCTAAAAAAGTAAGCATAAAAGCGATCCTTAGCCCAAAAAATTATTATTGATAAAACACGCTTTCACTTTAATGTGGAGCAAATCTATATTTATTATTTATTCTAAAAAATGCAATTACAAAACATATTTATAATACTAAGGTCTATAGTGAGTGGCCTACGTATTTTATACGATGGAGGTAAAAATACCTTATGGCAACAAGCCATCTAAATGTGATGAAAATCTGCAATAGATTATTTATTTTTATTCTGCTTTGAAAACACTTTTATGCGACAATAGTTCTTTCATTTTTCCCAAGGACTCCCATGACAGAGCACTCTCATGAATCTTTAACTGATATCGAAATTATAGATATTTTACAGTCAATGAAGAAAGACGAGCTTGATGCTGAGGCGAAAGAAATTATTCGTGATGGGGGAAAGGCGGGTCGACAAGAAGCACATAAACAAGCACTTGTGGCCTTAAATCATAATTTTGAAGAAAAGTTTGTAGAAGCGGTAACTTTAGCATTGGGGTTAAATGCGGCACAGGCAAAGAAAATTCGATATAAAAAAGATCGTATCCGTATTTTCAAAGCCAAAGGTTTGGATTATATGGCAATTGATGGTGCAGAAACAGCGCAGGTTTTAGCCCAAATTGCGCAGGCTATTTTACGTGAAGATGCAATTGTGACCAAAGATTTGCACAATATTTTTCCTTTTTGGAAAGAGGGCTGGCCGATGGTGCAATTTGATAGTGCCTACAAAATTTTGGCAGAAGACATCCAATTGCATTATGAGGCGTTAATTAATGCATTGCTTGGGCATTGATTGAAAAAAATGAGAGAGATTCAATATAGTCTCTCTCACGAATTAGTCTTCAAGTAAACTTTGATCTTCCAGTTTTTCCAAAATTCGTGTTACTAATAATTGGTCAATTTTATAATGATCAACATCGACCACTTCAAATTTAAAACCACTAAACTCTACACTATCTGCAGGGCGTGGAATTTTGCGTAATTGATACATCATAAATCCTGCCAGAGTTTCATAATTCTCTTCATCTGGCATTTCATCAATTTCAAGCGCATGTTTCAGGTCTTCAATTGGGGTGCTCCCATCAATTAGCCATGAATTATTATCGCGTTTAATAATTTGCTGATCTGCTTCAATTGGGGTTACCCAGTCACCCATTACCGTAATCATAATATCACTTAAGGTAATAACACCCACGACCAAGGCATATTCATTGATGACCACGGCAAATTTTTCTTTGGTTGATCGAAAGCGATCCAGCACTTCGGAAAGTGTCAGGGTATCTGGAATGGTCAAGACCGTACGAATAGTATTTTCTTTGAGCTGGATTAATGATTGACTATTTAAAATCCGAACCAATATATCTTTGGCATCTACATAGCCAATAACCTGATCAATACTTTCATTACACACCAAAAATTTGGAATAAGGATATTCTGCTAGCTTTTGACGAATGCTTTGATCCGATTCATTCAGGGTAAAATACACGATATTTTCTCGTGTCGTCATACTTGATGGAACTGTTCGTTCTTCTAGCTCAAACACATTTTCAATAAAATGATGTTCTTGTTTTTGCAATACGCCCGCTTGTGCGCCCGCTTCCATTACAGCTGAAATATCATCAAAAGTAATATTGTCATCGCGTGTAGTATTCACTTTGAATAGGCGAAATAATAAATTAGCAATAGCATTGATTAACCATGCCAATGGTTTACAGATTTTGATAAAAACCTGAATGGGATTAATGACTGAAACTGCAATTTTTTCAGGTGCGATCATAGCCAGACGTTTAGGCATTAGATCGGCAAATAAAATGAACAGTGAAGTTACAAAGGTAAAGGAAAGGACAAATCCAATAGTCTGCGTCCACGGACCATCATAGAAACGATCCACTAAATTCACAAAAAATGGACGAAAAGCAGCTTCACCCAAAATACCGCCCAGAATAGCAACAGCATTTAGACCAATTTGCGATGCAGCAAAGAAATCAGCTGATTGGTGCTGAAGATCAAGGACTTGTTGAGCACGTTCATCGCCTGATTCCGCAAGAATTTTTAATTTTACTTTACGCGCACCAGCAAGGGCGATTTCCGTCAAAGATAAAAAACCCGCCGCGATAATCAGCATGACAATGATAACGACGTTTTGAAAAAGGCTCACAGTTCACCTGTAGTCATTCGTTATTATGAGAAAGTTTTAATACAATGAAAAAGAGGGAGGTAGTTTTAACTACCTCGGTATAGGATCAGTATAAGCTTGAAAACAGAAGAAATTAACAAAAATTTATTTTAATAATGCGAAAATTGCGAATTATTGGTTAAAAACTCGCGATTTTCTTCTTCTATCATTTGACGTGCGACAAATAAAATCAGTTGTCGTAACCAACGATGGGCTGGATGATGATGCAATAGCGGACACCATGCCATTTTTAATTCAAACTCGGGAATATAAAACGGCGGATCTTTGATTAATAATTTTGGATTACTGGCTTGCAATCGAGCCATACGAGTAGGCAAGGTTGCAATTAAATCTACATTTTGAGCCAATAACGCTGGCATTTGATAATGACGCGTAAATACTGAGATTTTACGTTTTTGACCAATACGTTCCAGCGCCTGATCAATCCAGCCTAATCCCGCTTGTTTATCCGGATTAATGCCAAAACCAACGCCCATTCCAGTTTTAGATACCCAAATATGTTGCGCATCTAAATAGTTTTTGAGATTGAGATGCTGACCCGCTGGGTGTTTATCATTTAACAAGCAGCTAAAACTATCACGCCAAACTAAAACCTGATGGAAACTTTGTGGTATTTCATTGAATCGGTTAATGGCAAGATCGACTTTACCTTGTTCCATATCACGGTAAGATACATCACTTGGAGTAAGAAAATCTAATACCACATTGGGAGCTTCAGAACGTAACGCTTTAACCAAACGAGGAACCAGAGTCGCTTCAGCATAATCTGAAGTCATAATGCGAAACACTCGATTACTGGTATAAGGTCGAAATTCGGTACGCGGTTCCAAAATCATGGACAGATCAGAAAGTGCATCGCGAATACGGGGCTGTAATTCAAGTGCACGTTCCGTCGGAGTCATGCCTTCTGATGAGCGGATCAAGAGGGGATCATTAAATAAATTGCGAAGTCTACGCAAAATATTACTCATAGCGGGTTGGGTAACGCCTAACTGTTCGGCGGCACGAGTGACATTTTTTTCGCGAAGAAGCACGTCAAGATAAATTAATAGATTAAGATCTACCCGCTCCAGATTCATAAAAAAAATACCGAAAATAAAATCATGAAATTGTGATCGATTATGCCATAGATGAATGGATTTGTGTGAAAAAACGCTGAAAAAAACAGCGGTTCTAAGGCGTAAATCTAAATATTATGATGGATTAGACATCTTGAAATATTGATAGAAAATTCTGAATCAACTTTAGAAAATAATTCAAAAAAGTAGAGTTCGTGTGAGTCTAAATGATCTGATTCATCATTATAACGTGGGTTGTTAAGCTAAACATTGGCAAGTTTTTACTATTTCACATCATGAAACGATGAGTAAATTCACATTGTGACTTAAGTCGAATAGATCAAAAAACCACTTAAAACGACCAAATTGAATCATTTTATGAATTTTATAATTTAATTTAATTTATAAAAATCAATAGTTTGAATTTTAGGTATATAATTATAATACGACTTTAATCTATATATTTTTTTAAAAAATACTGAAGATTAATGGAGGATATTGGATTAATTTTTTGGCTCAGACTAAGCTGTGATCATATTGATGGAGTGGCTGAATTATAGTCGAGTCAAATAAACATGACAGTTCAGCATGACATCTTTTCGATGAAATCCTAAAAAGGAATATATCATGACATATCAATCAGCTCTTGAGCACGTACGTGCCGTAAAAAACAAATTAGGTGGCACTTGGGATGCAATTCGTCCTGAAGACGCTGCTCGTATGATCGTTCAAAACCGTTTCCATACTGGTTTGGACATCGCTAAATATACAGCTGCTATCATGCGTAAAGATATGGCTGAATATGATGCTGACAACAGCAACTATACTCAATCTTTGGGTTGCTGGCATGGTTTCATCGCTCAACAAAAAATGATTGCGAATAAAAAATATTTCGGCACAACCAACAAACGTTATATCTATCTTTCTGGTTGGATGGTTGCTGCACTTCGTTCTGAATTTGGTCCACTTCCTGACCAATCTATGCACGAAAAAACTGCTGTGCCAAAATTGATTGCAGAAATCTATACTTTCTTACGTCAAGCTGATGCGAAAGAATTAAATGACTTATTCCGTGCATTGCAAAAAGCTGAAGGTGCTGGCGATACTGCAAAAGTAAAAGAAATCGAAGCTCAAATCGATAACTTTGAAACTCATGTTGTGCCAATTATTGCTGACATTGATGCTGGTTTCGGTAACGAAGAAGCAACATATTTGTTAACCAAGCAAATGATCGAAGCGGGTGCATGTGCAATCCAAATCGAAAACCAGGTTTCTGACGCTAAACAATGTGGTCACCAAGCTGGTAAAGTAACAGTTCCACACGAAGACTTCCTTGCGAAAATTAATGCTGTACGTTATGCGTTCCTTGAGCTTGGTGTTGATGATGGTGTTATCGTTGCGCGTACTGACTCTGAAGGCGCAGACTTGACTCAAAAGATCCCTGTATCGAAAGAGAAAGGTGACTTGGCTTCTCAATATATCAGCTACTTAGATACTCAGGAAATTGATATCTCTGAAGCAAGTGATGACGAAATCCTGATCAAACGTGATGGTAAATTACACCGCCCAACGCGTTTAGCTTCTGGCTTGTATCAGTTCCGTGAAGGTACTCAGCATGACCGCGTTGTACTTGACTGTGTAACTAGCTTGCAAAATGGCGCGGACATGATCTGGATCGAAACTCCAACTCCAGATGTTCAAGGTATTGCTGGCTTTGTAAATGACATCAAAAAACAAGTTCCAAATGCAAAACTTGTTTATAACAACTCTCCATCGTTCAACTGGACCTTAAACTTCCGTCAACAAGCATATGATCGTTGGGTTGCTGAAGGTAAAGATGTTTCTGGTTATGACCGTGCGAAGTTAATGAGCGCTGAATACGATGCTTCTGAATTGGCTGCTGATGCTGATGAAAAGATTCGTACTTTCCAAGCTGATGCTGCACGTGAAGCTGGTGTGTTCCATCACTTGATCACACTTCCGACTTACCACACTGCTGCTCTTTCTACTCATGAGCTTGCTAAAGGTTACTTCGGTGAAGAAGGTATGTTGGCTTATGTTGCTGGCGTACAACGTAAAGAAATCCGCGGTGGTATCGCATGTGTTAAACACCAAGCAATGGCTGGTTCTGACATCGGTGATGATCACAAAGAAATCTTTGCAGGTGAACAAGCGCTTAAAGCGGGTGATGCAAGCAAAAATACAATGAATCAATTCTCAGCTCACTAAGTTGAAATTGATTTAAAGAAAACCCTGCATATGCAGGGTTTTTTTATGAACTTTTGAGTTCAATTTGATCCAATAATTACGAACCGATAAAACGGTTTAAGCGCTGTTGAATAATTTTATGCGCCTCAGTCATAATGCCGTGAATGAGATCATGACAGCTTGGAATATCGTGAATCAGTCCTAACACTTGTCCTGCTGAAAGTAATCCTGCATCAACATCACCTGTTTCCAAAGCAATGCGACCTTTTGCACCAGATACATAAGGACGAATTTCTTCAAATTGAATGTCTGGTTTCTGGCTAAGTTCAACGACCAAATCAGAAATACTATTTTTGGCCACCCGAGTAGTGTTACGAAATTTTCTAAAAATCAGGTTAGTTGAACGTTCATCTTGCGTTAAATAATACTGTTTGATTTTTTCATGAATAGGCGCTTCCTGCGTCATACAAAAACGAGTCCCCATATTGATGCCTTCTGCTCCAAGAGCCAGAGCTGCAACCAAACCACGACCGTCTGCAAAACCGCCACTGGCAATGAGTGGAATTTTTACTTGATCCGCGGCAGCTGGAATCAAAATTAATCCAGGAATATCATCCTCTCCCGGATGTCCAGCGCATTCAAAACCATCAATTGAAATAATATCAGCCCCCATACGCTGTGCAGAAAGGGCGTGACGAACTGAAGTACATTTGTGGAGTACTGTAATGTTATGCTTCTTTAAATCTTCAATATGTTCCTGTGGCTTATTACCTGCGGTTTCTACAATTTTGACACCACTTTCAATGATAGCTTGACGATATTCGGCATAAGGTGGTGGATTAATGGCTGGTAAAAAAGTCAAATTCACAGCAAAAGGTTTATCAGTCATTTCCCGACAACGCTGTATCTCTTTTAATAGATCTTCGGGGGTGGGTTGAGTCAATGCAGTAAGCGTTCCTAAACCACCCGCATTGGAAACTGCACTTGCTAATTCAGCTCGTCCGACCCACATCATGCCACCTTGAATAATGGGATATTCAATACCAAGTAATTCTGTCATACGAGTTTTCATTGAAGAGAGTCCTTATTTTTCATTGGATATATTTTGCAGTTTGATCTTACTATAGTGTTTTATTTTTAGAAATTTCAACCATGTTTTTAGAAATTTTATTTCATTATGCGATATTTATAAAAATACCAATCCTTTAGGATTGGTATTTATCAAGACATTATATGAACTCAGCGTTTAATGGTTTTCTTTTTTTAATACATAAAGATCAGCCATCGCACCTTCGATTTTATTGCCTTCCATGTCCAATGCAGTTGCGGTGTTTTCACCAATAAAGAAGTAACGTTTATCAGGTTGAGTATCCAGAATAATCACAGAAGGTTTTTGCTCATCAAATTTAAAAGTACCTTTGGTCTCGATGGGTTTACCATCACTTTTACCACCAAGATAAGTTTCTTTTAACTCAAAAGTTTTATCAGCTTTTAATTCTAGTTCAGTTTTAATACCTTCACAGTCGGCACAAGGTAATTTACCTTCATAATCACCCGCCCAGTCCAACGAGTTCTCAGCTGTATGAGCAGTATCGACAGCTGTTGCTGTTTCGGCAGGAGCAGATGCAACATGAGTTTGGTCCGCAGCAGCTGGTGTTATTTCAGCTTGGTTTTCTTTTTTTGAACATGCCATTAATAAGGTCGTTGCGATTGCAATCGCAATAATTGATTTTTTCATTAGATGTGTCCAAGTATTTTTTAAATCAAAACTTAGACTATAAAAATATGAGTCTTAGAAAAAGTGAGGATATGTAAGCAATTTGAATAAAATCATTCTTTTAGTATCAATTTGGTTGGATTGTGTAGGTTTTGATAAGGTGATCATTTAAAAATCAGACGTTACGCCACCTAATGACTGACATGCCGATTTATAAAGCTGATATTGCTGTTCAACCACTTCATCCAGTGGCATATCAAACAGCGTTTGACCTTCTTTATATTGTTCAATATAAGTACTGGCTTTCTGTTTGCTTACGGCTAAGGATTGCTGATGAAAAGTGTTGATATTACTTTGAGGCATATCATGCACTTCAATATTTTTGCATTGAAAGTGTTCAAGCATTTTTTCTGCGCTTTTAATTTCACTCGAGCTTCCTAGTGCGCAGCCAAACAATAAAGCAGAACTCGCCATAATAAAGAAAAATTTCATAAAATTGAGTGAAAGTAAAAGTGGAGTAATATTTTATAAGGATTTTAAAATAAAAAAGTTGGCGTATTTGAAAAAAGTGCTTAAATTTTGGCTAATTAAGCACTTTTAAACCTCTATACTGGAAATTTAGTTTTTCACCAAGCCGCCATCTACCATTAAATTTTGGCCAGTGATGGCCCGTGACCAAGGCGATAAGAATAGCAGAACGGCATCGGCAAATTCCTGCGGTGTTGTGGTTCGTCTGAGAGGGGTGGATGCTGCAATTAAATCGAATACTGCATCAGGAGTTGCTTTACTGGCATCCGTGGTTTGTAGCAAGCCACCCGAGAGCATGTTGATATTAATGCCAAATGGTCCTAATTCATGTGCACTGGTTCGAGTAAAAGCTAAAAGTGCTGCTTTGGCAGACGTATAATCATGGTAAGGCACTACAGGATTTTGCACCAGATTAGTTCCTATATTAATAATTCGTCCAAATTGCATGGCTTTCATGTCTTCAAGTCCAGCTTTTAAAGTGTTTAACGCGGCTTTTACTGCACCTTGAAATTGCTGTTGCATGGTCTCCCATGTCAAGTTTTCAATAAATGGACGAGCATCACCATTAAATTCAAACTGAATCAATGCATTATTAACTATAGACGTAATTCCACTTCCAAAATGATTTTTGGCTGCTTCAAACATGCGCAAAACCTGATCACTTTGGGTGACATCAGCTTGGTAAATAAAAACGTGTTCTGGAAATTGTTGTTGTAAATTTTCGGCTGCTGTATGGCTTTTTAAATAGTTCACTACAACGCGGGAGCCTTGACTAAGTAAAGCGTGTGAAATTGCTAAACCTAAACCACGTGCGCCGCCAGTTACTAGCACGATTTGCTCTTGAATTTCCATGTTGAACCACTTTTAGATTGGATTAAAGACGACTCAAGATTAGGAAAAACCGAGACTGAAATCAAATATATATTTTCCTTTCAAGTGGGTGATAAATTAAGCATATAATTTGAAATACAATAATCTGCAAGTTATTGGTGCAGTTTTTGCATTATAAAAATGCCACTCACTTATGTCATAAAAGGATTGAAATGAATCAACCGCAAGACTTTATCGCCCAAAGGTCTAAAGCTTTGTGGTATGCAGAGTTGGAGTTGGGATTTAAGCATGATGGTCATCGCACCATTATGAATCATCGAAAACATTATGGTCCTGTTCGGGTGCAAAAAATGCTATGGCCCGAAAAAACAGGAGTTTGTCATGCGATTATTGTGCATCCACCCGCAGGAATTGCAGGGGGTGATCATTTAACTTTTCAAATTTCTACCCACCAAACTTCACATGCGGTAGTGACCACACCAGGCGCAGGTAAATGGTATAAAACTAATGGCAAGCAGGCGTTTCAGCATATTCATTTAAATGTAAAAGAGCATTCCATATTAGAGTGGTTGCCACAAGAGACCATGTTATTTGATGGTGCAAATGCACATTCAGAAACCCACATTCACTTAGATCAACCTGCTAGTTTTATTGGTTGGGATATGTTGGTGCTTGGACGACAGGCACGTGCTGAGACCTTTCAGAGCGGTGCGTATGCCAATCAATTTAAACTTTATCGTGAACAAAAACTTTTAGTCGCAGATACGCTACGTTTTAAAGGACAGGATCGATGGTTATCTTCTTGTTTAGGCATGAATAAACAGGCGGTAATGGGGAGTTTATGGGCAGTTGCTCCTGAACAATATCGTGCTTCTTCTTATTTAGAAGCGCAAATTGAACTGATTCGTGAATTAATGATGCGTATGGATGTACCCGTTACTTTAACTCGATTAGATGATGTCGTCTGCGCGCGTTTTCTAGGAGATGATGTCAGAATTTGTCACGATGCTTTTGCTGCGATTCGTGCACGATTACGCCGTTATTGGTATGGTTTGAATGAAGAATTTCCACGTATTTGGCGTACTTAGACGTATTTAGATATATGGCGTACTTAATAATGTGTTTTAGTCATATTACATACAAAGATCAAGATGACGATTTGTGCATATATTTTGCTTCAACCTGAATAATCAAGATTAGGAATATTTATGGAACTTAATCCGACCGAAAAAGACAAGATGCTAATTTTTACTGCGGGACTTATAGCAGAACGTCGCAAAGCCCGTGGTTTGAAATTGAATTATCCAGAAGCAGTGGCTTTTATTTCTGCCGCTTTGCTTGAGGGTGCACGTGATGGTATGAGCGTGGCTGACTTGATGCATTACGGAACGACATTATTAAGCAAAAATGATGTGATGGAAGGTGTACCAGAGATGATTGCGGAGGTACAAGTCGAAGCGACTTTCCCTGACGGCTCCAAACTGGTCACGGTTCATCAGCCCATTGTATAACGAGAACAAAGGAGAGCGGCATGATTCCTGGTGAAGTGATTACCCTAGATCGTGAGATTGAGTTAAATGTAGGACGACAGACCATAAAAATAACGGTAGCTAACACAGGTGACCGTCCTATTCAGGTGGGGTCACATTTTCATTTTGCTGAGGCAAATGATGCTTTGCAGTTTAATCGTGAACAAACCAAAGGTTATCGTCTGAATATTGCCGCGGGTACAGCCGTACGTTTTGAACCAGGTCAGAGCCGTGATGTGGAGTTGGTCGCATTGTCAGGTAAGCGAGAAGTTTATGGTTTTGCTGGACGTGTGATGGGCGCATTAGATTCAGAAATAAAATGATTTAGAAGGTCTATGATTATGAAAATGTCGCGTCGTGCATATGCTGAAATGTTTGGGCCAACGGTGGGAGATCGTGTCCGCTTAGCCGATACAGAACTGTTTATTGAAGTTGAACAGGATCTGACCACTTACGGCGAAGAAGTTAAGTTTGGTGGGGGGAAAGTCATACGTGATGGCATGGGCCAATCGCAAATGTTGGCGAATGAGGTTGCAGATACTGTTATTACTAATGCCTTGATTGTCGATTGGTGGGGCATTGTCAAAGCAGATGTTGGCCTTAAAAATGGACGTATCTGGAAAATTGGAAAAGCAGGGAATCCTGATATTCAACCCGATATTACCATTCCACTTGGAGCGGCGACTGAAGTTATTGCGGGCGAAGGTCAGATTTTGACTGCAGGCGGGATCGATACACATATTCACTGGATTTGTCCGCAACAGGTTGAAACTGCGTTGATGTCAGGTGTGACGACTATGGTCGGTGGTGGTACAGGCCCAGCCGCAGGAACCTCAGCGACTACTGTTACACCGGGACCTTGGCACATTGGCACAATGCTACAGGCAATTGATGATTTGCCGATGAATATTGGTTTATTGGGTAAGGGGAATTTAAGTTTACCTGAGCCGATTCGAGAGCAGATTAGAGCAGGTGTGGTGGGGTTAAAGCTACATGAAGACTGGGGATCAACACCCGCCGCAATTGATAACTGCCTCAGCGTCGCAGATGAATTTGATGTACAAGTAGCGATTCATACTGACACGCTTAATGAAAGCGGTTTTTTGGAAGAAACATTGGCTGCATTTAAAAATCGTACTATTCATACTTATCATACCGAAGGTGCCGGAGGAGGACACGCGCCTGATATTTTAAAAGCTATCGGCCAAGCGAATGTACTTCCATCTTCAACAAATCCGACTAGACCTTATACCATCAATACCATTGATGAACATTTGGACATGCTGATGGTGTGTCATCATCTTGATCCTGCAATTGCCGAAGATGTCGCATTTGCAGAAAGTCGTATTCGCCGTGAGACCATTGCAGCAGAGGATATTTTGCAAGATCTTGGTGCAATTGCGATGATGTCCTCAGATTCGCAAGCTATGGGACGTGTCGGCGAAGTGATTATTCGTACTTGGCAAACTGCGCATAAGATGAAAATTCAGCGCGGTGCTTTAGACGGTGATCATTCAAGTCACGATAATAATCGTGTCAAACGCTATATTGCTAAATACACCATTAATCCTGCAATTACGCACGGTCTAAGTCATGAAATAGGCTCCATAGAAGAAGGTAAGTTGGCAGACTTGGTGCTGTGGAAACCTGCATTTTTTGGGGTGAAACCGTCAATGATTATTAAAGGAGGCATGATCGCGGCGGCACCCATGGGAGATATTAATGCCTCAATTCCAACACCCCAGCCCGTACATTATCGTCCGATGTTTGGCGCTTATCCGCGAGGTGTGCATAACACGTGTATTACATTCTTGTCTCAAGTCGCGATAGAAGAAGGTGTAGTAGAAAGGTTAAAACTGAAAAAGCTGATCAGTCCATGTAAAAATACCCGAAATATTACGAAAGCAGATATGAAACACAATACCTATTGTCCAGTGATGGATGTTCATCCAGAAACGTATGAGGTCCGCGCGGATGGTAAATTGTTGACGTGTGAACCTGCTGACGTATTACCGATGGCGCAGCGTTATTTCTTGTTTTGACCATCAGAATTAAGTATGAGGAATTCTATGAAAATCTACACCCAGCGTCTCAATGAAATATTACCTGATCAGACTTTTGATACTGTCGAATTGACTTTTGATACACGACAAAAATCGCGTTTCCGTGCCACTTTAGCCAATGGCACAGATATTGGTGTTGATTTACCACGTACTGGCATTTTACGCAGTGGATCTTTTATTGCCACTAACAACGGTGAGATATTACGCGTCGATGCCAAGCCAGAACCACTCATGCAAGTGATGGCCAAAACTGATTTTGAATTACTTAAGGCCGCTTATCATCTAGGTAATCGTCATGTACCTTTAATGTTGACGCCTTATGCGCTGTATTTTGAACCTGATCATGTATTGGCAGAAATGGTCGAGGGTTTAGGGCTGGACGTAAAACAAGTTGAACATGCTTTTGAACCCGAAAGTGGCGCTTATGCACAGCATGCGCATGATCATCGTTTAAGTCCAATCAAGTCCTTACATCATGTCCATTAAGGCTGCGCAACTACTCAAGCTGTTGACCTTGTCATCAACGGCGTTGCCTGTAGGCGCATATTGTTATTCTCAAGGTGTTGAAAGTGCAATTGAAACAGGATTGATTCAGGATGAAGCCAGTAGTGTGGCCTATTTTGAAGAAGTGCTGGAAATGCTTTTGATACGGTTTGAATTACCTGTATTGAAACGTTTAATGACGTCTTATGCCAATGATGTGCAGTTTTTATATTGGGCTGATTTATATAAAGCCAGCCGTGAGAGTAAAGAACTCTTGGCAGAGTCACAGCAGCTGGCATTTTCATTAAATGCATGGATTAAAGATGTCTTGAAAATGCCTGTTGAAGTGAAAAAACAATATGGTTTTGTACCTGTTTATGCACAATTATGTGGCCGTTTAGGTTTAAACGAAGCGGATGTTTTAACGGCTTATAGTTTTAGTGTGCTGGAAAACCAAGTCTTGGCAGCTGTTAAAACTGTACCGCTGGGTCAGATGAGTGGACAGCGGATTTTGTGGCATTTACATCATCTAGTGCCACAGGCAGTCGAACAGGCTTTAGCATTAGCAGATGATGAGATCAGCAGTGCCTTACCCCAATATGCCATGTTTAGTATGCGACATGAAACCCAGTATTCGCGATTATTTAGATCCTAAATTTTTACTACAACATTTTAGTTATCTTTCAAAGATGTAAGTGAAAAACTAGGTGTATAAAATTTTATAGAGTTATAGAAATAGGAATCAAAAATGACAGAACGTAGTCCTTTACGTGTAGGTATTGGTGGTCCAGTTGGATCAGGTAAAACTGCACTAACCTTAAACTTATGCCGTGCATTGCGTAATAAATACAACATGGCAGTTGTGACAAATGACATTTATACCAAAGAAGACTCAAATTTCCTGACGCGTAATGAAGCGATGTCGCCAGACCGTATCGTGGGTGTTGAAACTGGCGGTTGTCCGCACACAGCAATCCGCGAAGATGCATCTATTAATCTGGCGGCGATTGATGACTTATGTGAAAAGTTTGAGGGTTTGGAACTAATCATCATTGAAAGTGGCGGCGATAATTTGGCTGCAACATTTAGTCCAGAATTGTCTGATCTCACTTTGTATGTGATTGATGTGGCAGGCGGTGAGAAAATTCCACGTAAAGGCGGCCCAGGCATTACCAAGTCAGATTTACTTATTATTAATAAGACTGATCTTGCGCCGATGGTAGGGGCAAATCTTGACGTTATGGAACAGGATGCCAAACGTATGCGCGGCGAAAAACCTTTTTTATTTTCAAACATGAAAACAGAAGATGGTTTAACCCAAATTATTGAATTCATTGAAAAGCAAGGCTTATTTAAAGCTTAAGGAGGCGCTATGCGCGCATTCAACAAACAGCTATTAGTGGTCATGTTTGGTTTTTTGCCGATGATCACTATGGCTCATCCTGGACATGATCAGACGCATTTGGGATTTTGGGAAGGCTTAATCCATCCTTTTACTGGACTTGATCATCTAATGATGGCGATTGGGTTTGGTGTATTGTTGTGGACCGTGGCAAAACAATGGCGAATTTTAGGCATATTGGGTTTAAGCTTAAGTTTGGTAATTGGCTTTATTCTGGGCGCAAATCAGATTGTATCAGCAAGTGTGGCTGAGTATGGCATCGTTGCTTCTTTGGTGGTGCTAGCGATTGCACTATGGAGCAGATCCTATCGCGTATTACCGATAGCCGCTGTATTGATGGCGAGTTTTCACGGAATAGCGCATGGGGTTGAACTTGCGCCACAAGGTCATACAGTGGGGTTAGTGCTCGGCATGATCTCTGGTATGACGATTTTATATGTTATGGGTCTGGGTTTGGGTGAATTCATTCGCCGCTATGTGCCTTATGGTCGTAAGATTATGGCAGGTTTGGCCGCTATCGTTGCAGTAGTTGGTTTAACTTAGTGAATTGTATTTATTCAAGTTTAAAGGTAGCGTATGCTACCTTTTTTATTCTTTTTTTAAGAGACAATGGGTTTTCATAAAATCATTTTCAGGATATTTATTGTATGGGATATTACATATTTACCCTATGCTTATGCCTATGATTTTTTTGCCGAAAATTCTTCAACACAGGTGGCAGAGGTCGAATATAGCCCTGAGAATACAGATTTGAATCAAATACAAAAACATTTGGCTGAACAGCATGAGCAAGAAGAAAATAATTATGAGATTCTGAAAAATCCTTTTTACTCCAACGAACGTATCAATATCTACAACTACACCGCTTATAATGCTGATAGCCTAAAAAATAAAATGATCAATGGTGGTTCAGAGCATATTAGTGCCAATGATTTGTCCATTTCATTTGGCTATGGCATGACCTATAAAATTAATACACAACATAAAGTGGGTTACGAATATATTTCAAGTTTTCCTTATGATCGTGGCCAATTGATCCGTATTTTTTGGATTTGGTCTTTTTAAGATTGCAGTTAAGTATATTTACCGATTTAACATAACAAATATAGAGCATATCTAAATTACTTGTATTTTCTTCAAATTGATTTGTCTGGTTTCAGGCAGACTGATTGCAGTTTGAAAAGCAAGAGAGTTTAGCATGATGAAAAAAATACGTTCTTTAGTTTTGATTGTTTTGAGTTTATTTGGATGTATTTTGAGTTTACCTAGTCAGGCCCAAAACAATACACTAATCTCTAGTCAATTTATGATGCACCATTCAAAACATTGGAGCTTGCAGCCTCAGCAGCAAAATGACGATGATGATGTACGTGAACGTCGTGAGGAAGAAATGGTTCGTGATATTCGACCTGTTCGACTGGACCGTCCCCAGTAAATAAATGTTTAGACCAACGTTGAGACCACCAAAAAAGCTCCAGAAGCAAACAATAACGAGAGCACGATTTGTTTGAACTGCTTTTCTGAGATTTTATAAAATAACTGCGCGCCCAATATTGCTGGAACAGTGACACTGACCATCAGGGCAAAAATATAAGGCCATTGTCCGAATTGCACAGTCCCTTGAAAAATATAGACAGCAAAAGTAAACAGCTGAATCCCAAAATTAAAATGTCTGAGGATGTAACGTTGTTCAATTTTACTTAAACCCTTAAGCATGACCCAAGCAGAGGGCAATGAACCGCAAAAACCACCCAGTCCACCTAACACACCACCAAAAAAACCAATCATTGCATCTGTTTTTTTGCCTAGGCTTTTTAATGATTTAAATTCAGGTGCAAAGTACATCACTGGACACCAGATCAGTAAAAAAAGACCTAAGATCAGTTTAAAAGTTTGCGCATTAATTTGATGTAAAAGATAAGTGCCTAAAGGAACTCCGATTAAGCCTGCGATGATATAAGGAAGAACCAGAGATACATTGAGCTGATGTGGGCGTTCTTTACTCAATGCGATAATATGGCTCCATAAAGAAGCAAAAACCACAAGTGGAGCAGCCAGTTGAGGCGGTAAAGCCCACACCCAAAAAGACATGGCAACCAAGGCAAAAGCAAAACCCGTTAGTCCCTGAACAAAACCTGCAATACACGCGCCGACTAAAAATAATGACCATGATTGCATAAATATTTTATCTCATCATTTAGACGAAGGATTTAATTTTTTTGGAAAAGTCCTGCGCGAACTGTGCCTGCTTTGGTGGATTTTATCAACTGCCATGATGATGGCAAATCTAACCGATTCAGTTCCTGATCCGCTTCGACATAAATAAAGGCTTGCTCTTTTAATAAAGGATCGATCAATGTGGAAAGATCTTTCCAAAGTTGCAGGGTGTAGGGCGGATCAAGAAAAACCACATCAAACTGCTGATTAAGTTTTGGTAATACCTGTTGTGCGGTTGCAACCTTTAACTCACAATTTTGTGCGGCGAGAAGTTGAATATTTTGCTTCAGGATTTTAGCTTGAGTTAAATCAGGCTCGATCATCAGAACTGAACTAGCCCCGCGTGATAGTGCCTCAAAAGCCAAAGCACCTGAACCGGTACAAACGTCCAGCACCACAGCATTTGGAATGTCCCACATCAACCAATTGAATAAGGTTTCACGAACCCGATCTGGAGTAGGCCGCAATCCATCTATACTTGCAAAAGGAAGAACACGACGTTTCCATTCTCCTCCAATAATTCTGAGTTGATTCTTCATTACTCCGTATCCTCGGCAGTAATGGGAACAGATGCAGGTGCAGCTTGTGTTTGAGGTTTTTGTTCAGGTTTTTTCTTATTAAGATTGGCACTCGGATCAGCTTCTAGTATGGCACTACTTGGAAGTTCACCAGGCTTAATTCCTGCGGTCATTAATCCACCGCTAATTTGATGGTTTGCTGGGCGAATTTGCTCTTTTTTACGGTTGACAAGCCAATAATCAAATATAGGTTTGGCAAGCTGAGCGGCTGAACCCCCATGGCGGCCATTTTCCCAAATGACTGAAATGGCAATTTCAGGATTTTCGGCAGGCGCAAATCCAACAAATAAACCATGATCCAGTTGGCGCTGGGTAAGAATGGACTCGTTATAGCGTTTACCCTGCGCAATACTTTTAACTTGTGCAGTTCCTGTTTTACCCGCAATTTGATAAAGCGGTGTACGAATACCACGTCCAGTACCAGATTGAACTACATCGACCATCGCATCACGCATGTTGATCCAGTCTTGTTCGGTCCCATTAAAATTAATTTTGCCATCTGGCGCATTGTGAATTTCATGTTTTTTTGCCCCACGAGTGGCACGTAATACATGCGGGGTCACATGCGCACCATGATTAGCTGTAATCGCGGTTGCCATTGCGAGTTGAAGTGGAGTAGCAGTAAAAGCACCCTGACCAATACTAACGGAAATAGTTTCACCTTTTAACCATTTTGATTTTCGGGTACGCATTTTCCATTCAGGACTTGGATAGAGACCGGTACTTTCACTAGGTAAATCAACTCCAGTTTTTTCACCGAAACCAAATTGACGCATCCAGTCATTCATGCGTTCGATGCCCATCTGATAGGACAATACATAAAAATAAGTATCACACGATTGAATGATGGCTTTGTGCATGTTTACGACACCATGACCAGTTTTTTTCCAGTCACGGAATTTATGTGAGTCACCAGGAAGATGGAAGTACCCTGGATCATTAATGGTCGTTGCCCAATCAACTAAAGCATAATGAATACCACCCATAGCCTCCATTGGCTTGATCGTGGAACCGGGAGGATAAGCTCCCTGAACCGCACGGTTATAAAGTGGCTGATCCAGATTGTCGCGCAATGCACTATAGTCTGTACCGCTAATACCGGTAACAAATAGATTTGGATTAAAACTTGGACTGGAAACCAGTGCTAAAATTTCACCTGTGCGCGGGTCTATTGCTACGATTGCCCCACGTTTGTCTGCCAGTTGTTCTGCCGCAACCACTTGTAGGCCATAATCCAAAGACAGATATAAATCATTCCCACGAGTGGATTCTTTACGACCTAAGTGCCTGAGAACATTCCCATGTGCATCGGCCTCAATAGATTCATAGCCAGGCGTACCATGCAATAAATCTTCGTAGGTTTTTTCAACTCCGATTTTCCCAATCAGGTTCGTTCCTGCATAAATATCACTATTAATCGATTTTAATTCTTTATCATTGATTCGACCCACATAACCAATCACATGAGCAAATAAATCACCATGTGGATAATAGCGTGTCATTTGGGTTTCAATCCGTACCCCAGGAAACTTATATTTTACTTCACTGAATTTAGCGATATCTGTTTCTGTTAGATTCAGCTTAATCGACACTCGTTCGGTTTTGCGTGCGGTTTTGATTCGTGATTTAAAACGATCAATATCATCCTGACTGAGGCTTAAAATAGGGGTCAGTTGTTCAACCGTGCCTTCAATATCTTCAATATCGGCTTTGCTTAGTGTTGCAGTAAAAACTGGATAATTATCTGCAAGCAAAACACCATTACGGTCATAGATATAACCTCGCGCAGGAGCGAGAGGTTGTAAGCGGATACGGTTTTTATCAGAGGCTGTTGAAAACTCCTCATAATGCACAATTTGCAAATATGCATAACGACTAAGCAGTAGTAATAAAGAACAGCAAACTAGTCCAATGGCAAAAAAGATTCGCCCTCGATAAATGCGCTTTTCTTGCTGATTATCTTTTAAAGGAAAGTGCTGTTTCATACCTAACTGACTTGACAAAGCAGACCACAAAAATAGCCGACAAGTTTAACCCATTCGTCATCATAATTTTGGATATTTTTAAATTATTCACGAAATTTTTTTAATTGCTTTTTTGACCATGCAGACATCAAAATTGTAATGTGCTGTATATAAGAACGAAAATAATTCTGTTAAAGTCACAAATTGGATGAGTGGAATCCCCTATATCAGATAAATAGGGAAACATGGAGAAAATAATGAAAAAAATCTATCCCTTGGTCGTGCTTCTAGCCCTTAGTCAGGCAGCCTTTGCAGATGAAAATCGTTTTAAACCTGAAGCAAAACTCACCGAGGGAAGCGCATCGACATGGAATGCAGGTGCCGGGATTACCCAAAAATTAATTCATCTGAACGGTGAATGGGTGAATCCATATGGAATAGCCTATGCTAAAGTGGGTACTTATCTAAATGGCGACCATAACTTTGGTGGTCAAGTCGGTTTTCGCTATCCTTATTACCTCACTGGTGTAAATAAAAATGGCTATTATGTTGGGCTGTATGCAGGTTCAATTGAAAGTAAAGAAATCAATGGCGATGATAAAACCCGTTTAGGTGGTGGCGTTGATCTCTCTTATGTATGGCTGGATAAAGAACGAATCAGTACTGTTAGTGTAGGCATTGGTGCGGGTGAAAAGTTAAAAGATGCGAGCGGCGAGGTTGTAGCGGATATAGAACCCAAACTACAAGTTTCCTATACGTTAAGTATTGGCCTGTAATGTTTAATTGTAGCTTTAAAAATGTAGAAGCCCATAAAGTAGAATGAAATACGAGAGTAATGGATGTTAGAGTTCGTCAGTAATTTGTGGCAAGCCTTTTTAAACCGACCTGATCATCTGGCGGTCTTGAGTATTATTCCAGTAACTGCCTTTGTGACATGGGCACATGTGTGGATGGCTTTAAAAATGGTGTTTTACCCAATTAATTTCTGGGGATTCCACCTAGGGCCATTACCCGTCGGCTGGCAGGGGATAGTGCCAAGAAAAGCTGGACGTATCTCGGGCATTATTACCGATAATACTTTATCCAAACTAGGTTCCCTACGCGAATTTCTTGAGGCGATGGATCCTGCTGACATGGCACGGATTATTGGCGAGCAGGTTGGTTTTGAGCTTGAGCATTTGATTGATGAAGTCATGATTGATCGAAATGCGGTCCTCTGGGAAAATTTGCCTTATTCCATTAAGCGTCGTATTTATGCGCAGGCGCACAAACAATTACCTGCTGTGTTAAAAGAATTAGTGACTGAACTGACCATGAACGTCGAGTCACTTGTAAATATGCGTGAAATGGTTGTTAGCCAGATGGAAGGTGACCGCCGTTTAATGGTACGCATGTTTTTAAAAGTGGGTCAAAAAGAAATCAATTTTATTTGGCATATTAGTGCATTAATTGGGATGTTTTTTGGTATTTTCCAAATGCTGGTGTGGTTCTTTGTGCCATGGCACTGGACAGTACCTTTCTGGGCTGCGATTTGGGGCTTTTTAACCAACTGGATTGCGATCTGGATGGTATTTAACCCGATTGAACCGCATTATATCCGCTATCCTCAGTTCTTTCGTTTAACGACTGACCGTAAGTTTCCGTGGGTTGTTCCCGTCATTCCACGTATTGGAACGTATAATGTTCAAGGCGCATTTATGAAGCGTCAGGAAGAAGTATCGGATGTATTTGCAAGTGTGGTCACCGAAGATCTGATTACTCTTAAATCCATTATGACTGAAATGATGTATGGCAGTAAAAAAGATAAAACTCGCCGAATTGTCAAGCGTCATATTAATGAAATAATGGAAACCCCGTTGGTAAGAACTTCACTACAGCTTTCCTTGGGACCACGTGAATATGCTAAACTTAAGACAGACTTGATTGATCGATCAATTGAAATTACGATGGTGCCTGTATGCGACCCTGCTTTTAATGCGAGCCGTGCACAGAAAATATTTCAAATGTTTCGTGATCGTATTCGTGAACTAACCCCCAAAGAGTTTCAGAATCTTTTGCGTCCTGCATTTCAGGAAGACGAATGGATTTTGATTGTGTTGGGTGGGGTCACAGGTTTTATCGCAGGTACGATTCACTTATTTGTTGCTTTCTTATAATTTAATTAGATGTTGGTAGGTATGGTCTATACAACCATAGTCAAAGACATCATGAAAATTGTTCTTAATGAGGATTTTTTGTTATGCGCATTATTTTACTCGGACCACCTGGAGCAGGTAAAGGTACTCAGGCTCAGTTGATCTGTAAGCGCTACGATATCCCACAAATTTCAACCGGTGATATGCTCCGTGCTGCAATTCGTGAAGGTACTGAACTCGGCCTTAAAGCTAAAAGCGTAATGGAATCTGGTGGTTTGGTATCAGATGAGCTGATTATTGGCTTGGTAAAAGAACGCATTGCACAACCTGATTGTGTTAATGGCTGCATTTTTGATGGTTTCCCGCGTACTATTCCACAAGCAGAAGCTTTGGAGAAAGAAGGTATTTCAATTGATCACGTGATTGAGATTGCTGTACCAGACGAAGAAATCATTAAACGTCTTTCAGGGCGCCGCCAACACCCTGCTTCTGGTCGTGTTTATCATATTGAATACAATCCACCAAAAGTCGAAGGTAAGGATGATGTAACAGGTGAAGAACTGGTACAACGTCCTGATGATCAGGAAGAAACGATTCGTAAACGTTTAGGATCTTATCATACTGAAACTGAGCAACTCGTAGGTTTCTATCAAGGACGTGCAGCGTCTGGTGAAAATGCACCGACGTATGACAAACTAGACGGTTTACGTAAAATCGAAGATGTGCAAAAAGATTTATTTGCAATTTTAGATCAAACTAAATAAGCCGCATTATTTTGTTTTAAAAGAGCTCTGTTATGATAGGGCTCTTTTTGTTTTTCAAGGTCGATTATTTTGAAGATCGCTTTAGTTGTTTTGGTGATTCTAAGTTTAGCTGGGCTTGGCTATTTACTTTATATTAGTTATAAAATGCTACGTCGCGTACAACAGCAGGAAGCACAGGAAAAAATACAAAATAAATCAATACATAAAGATCCTGTTAAATCTTCTGAAAAGAAGTCCGATTAAATCAGATTAAAAGAGTTTTATGATTGAATAGGTAGCGCACCTTTATGTGCCCCAAACTCAAAACGCTCAGGCCAATTACACACATCTGATACTACACATTCACCGCATTTGGGTTTACGTGCCACACAGCAGTAACGACCATGTAAAATTAACCAATGATGTGCATCCACGATAAATTCTTTAGGAATGACTTTAATTAGACGGTGTTCCACTTCCAATACATTTTTTCCAACTGCCAAACCTGTACGATTCCCTACGCGAAAAATATGGGTGTCGACGGCCATAGTGGGCTGACCAAACGCAGTATTTAATACCACATTTGCTGTTTTGCGTCCTACACCTGGTAATGCTTCAAGTTCAGGTCGGGTACTCGGAACTTCACCTTGATACTTTTCCAGTAAAATTTGACAAGTCTTGATGACATTTTCTGCTTTGGCGTTATATAAACCAATAGTTTTAATATATTCTTTCAGCCCATCCACGCCAAGCGCATAAATTTGTGCGGGTGTATGAGCCACAGGATAAAGTTTATCTGTCGCTTTATTGACACTCACATCTGTGGCTTGTGCGGAAAGCATCACGGCAATCAATAGTTCAAATGGTGAAGAATAATTAAGTTCAGTTTGTGGATGAGGTCGCTGAGCACGTAGACGTTCAAAAAACGTTTGAATCTGTTTTTTGGTCATATTCTTCACTGGCATTTAAAGCTCCTGAATTTCGCCTAAACGTTGCTGTAATTGATCAAGTTGCTGCTGTTTTGTAGGATCTGGCCGAACATTTAGCTGTTTTTCTAGTTTTTTGATCTGTGTCCGGATTTTAGCCAATTCGATCGTGGTTTTGGCATCTATCGAATTTGTTATTTTGGTCTTACCTTCAAGACGCTGAATAACTGGTATTTCTTCAAGCGCATTTGAAAACTGGGCGAATAACTCAGTGTCAATCTCAGCACGAACAACAGGTCCTTTACGATGAACGCGACGTAATTCTTCACGTTGAATATGAGCGTAATAACGTTGTCTTAAATCACTTTGTTCCTGTTGCTTTTGAAGGGGTGTTAAAAGCGGCTGTGGGTCTTCAATGAGATCAATACAATCTACAGGACAAGGAGGAATACACAGTTCACAGCCCGTACATAAGTCGCTTAGAACACTATGCATAAGTTTTCCGCTTCCGATGATGGCATCAACAGGGCAGGCATTAATACATTTGGTACAACCAATACACTCATCTTCACGAATAATGGCTTTCATTCGTTGTGGACGGCCATCCTCTTGAATGGGCCAAACACTTGCCTCAGCTTGCAAAAAAGGCCGCTGTAACAATGTTGCAAGTGCATCTGCAACGGGCTGACCACCCGGAACACATTTATTGGCATCTTCACCTTCAACAATCGATTTTGCATAAGGTAAACATCCATCACGATGTCCACATAAACCGCATTGGGTTTGGGGTAATAGAGCATCAATTTCGCGGATTAGCGTAATAGCAGCATTCATGGGTTTGGCAAACTGAAGAAAAGATTAAAGAAGTAGCAGTGAAAATAAATGATACACAGACCAGCGTGCTATTTTAGCATGAAAAAAGCCTTAAGATATTGATCTATTATGGTTCTATAAATGCGTTAAAATAGCGCATGATTAAACAAAAGTGATATAGCTAATAAATAAAGTGTTTAAACTAATTGTATGAATTATAAATAAAAATAAAAAAATATAAATAATGATTGTGCTTGGGTGCCAAACATTATTTAATCAGTTGCTCTAAAATTTATCATTCTTTGAGAAATTTGCACAATATTGAATCATTTTACAACTGAGGACGAAGCGTTGAAATATACTAGCCTTAACGACTTCCTAAACGCCGTGAAAGCACGGGATCCGCATCAACCAGAATTTCTACAAGCCGTTGAAGAAGTCATGATGAGCTTGTGGCCCTTTATTGAAAAGCATCCTGAATATGCAGAGTATGGTTTGCTGGAACGTTTGGTCGAACCTGAGCGCGCAATTCAATTTCGTGTATCGTGGGTCGATGATCAAGGTCAAACGCAAGTTAATCGTGCTTTTCGGGTGCAATATAATTCTGCAATTGGACCATTTAAAGGCGGGATGCGTTTTCATCCTTCTGTTAATTTATCTATTCTCAAATTTTTAGGTTTTGAACAGACCTTTAAAAATGCATTGACGACCTTGCCTATGGGTGGCGGTAAAGGTGGTTCAGATTTTGATCCTAAAGGAAAGTCTGAAGGCGAAATCATGCGTTTTTGCCAGGCATTAATGATTGAACTTTCTCGTCATTTAGGACCAGATACAGATATTCCCGCCGGTGATATTGGGGTAGGTGGGCGTGAAGTCGGCTACATGGCAGGTATGATGAAAAAACTCAGTAATAATACTTCATCTGTATTTACTGGTAAGGGAATTTCTTTTGGCGGCAGCTTAATGCGTCCTGAGGCTACAGGTTACGGTACGGTTTATTTTGCAGAAGAAATGTTAAAAACGCACGGAACACATTTTCAGGATAAAACAGTTGCAATCTCAGGTTCAGGAAATGTTGCCCAGTTTGCTGCTGAAAAAGCGATGTTTCTTGGTGCAAAAGTCGTGACATTATCTGATTCCAACGGCACGGTTTATCTAAAAAATGGGTTTACCGATGAGCTTTTAGTTGAAATTATGGAACTTAAAAATAAAAAGCGTGGCCGTATTTCTGAGTTCGCATCTAAACATGGTTTTGAATATTTCGAAGGGAAAACGCCATGGCATATTCCTGTCGATATTGCTTTGCCATGTGCTACTCAAAATGAATTGACGGCGCAAGATGCTGAAGTTTTGATTAAAAATGGAGTGATCTGTGTTGCTGAAGGTGCAAATATGCCATCGACATTGGGCGCAGTTGAGAAATTTATTGAGGCTAAAATTTTATATGCGCCGGGTAAAGCGTCAAATGCGGGTGGGGTAGCTACTTCTGGTCTTGAAATGTCACAGAATGCAATTCGTCTAGCGTGGTCTCATGCAGAAGTTGATGAGCGCTTACATGCCATTATGAAAGATATTCACGCGAACTGCGTGAAGTATGGAACCAAAGACGATGGTTCTGTGAATTATGTAGATGGTGCCAATATTGCAGGTTTTGTAAAAGTCGCTGATGCCATGTTGGCACAGGGTGTGTTTTAAATCTACAAATTTGTAAATGCATATAAAAAAACCGATGCTTAATGCATCGGTTTTTTTATTCATATTTTGAGGTTATGGTTTTTTAACCATTTCCTGTTCAACAGTCATGTCGTGCACATAAGCATATTTTGACTGATCAGCCGCAGGGTTTTTACGTTCATAACGTTTTACCCGAATAATTACACGTTGATCATCACGATGCTGATAGCCTTCGATTTGATCATAAAATAAAGTCCAGTCTTTATCGACCTGAGTTTTGATGCCTTTACCATCATATTTAATTTCACGAACCTGTAAGCAGGTTTGTGGCGCTACGCCAGTGCATTGTTTGGTGTCTGGAGCGATTTCCAGAAAAATAATTTCACCCTGAGACTGATACTTAGTTTCAGGAGTCATAGTTCCTTTAAATTCATATTGTTGACCATTCGATGCGGTAATAGTCAGGGTGGGTTGCTCAATAGAGGAAGTATTTAATTCAAATTTATTTTTTTGATCGCTTAAAAGACCGCTTGCGAATCGTTCATTCTTCATGAGAGCAGGTTCACAAGCTTTCATAGTTGAAACTAAAGAAGATGTAATTAATTGATTGTTTTCGATTTTCCATGAGCCGCCCTGATTATTACAGCCCGTAATAATACTTAAACGATTTTCAGAAAAATTTAATTGAATTGGGCGAGGTGTACCATCTGGCTGATATGACCATGTATAAGCGCTCAAAATTTTGTTTGCATTCATTTGTTTTTCTGCATGAATTACGGCTGGAGCTGAAGTCTGTTGAACAGATTGGCATGCCACAATGGAAAAAGGTAAAAGAGCAAGGATTAAATATCTGATTTTCATTTAATAGTACAATTATTGCTTTAACAGACTGTATATTAATAGATTATTAGAAAAATAAAACAAGAACAATGCAGGCTTTCAGTTTCATATTGTATTTATTTTGCAACAATGACGTCATCTTAAAAAAATTATAAATTTTCTAAAAAATGGTTATCTTCTAAAGGCTTGTAAATTTATAAATGACTTTAATTCAGTTTTTTATAGTAATTCTTACCTTCATAACTATTAGAACTCTGGCATTCTGCATGTATAGAATCCAGCAAATTGACACACGTGATCAAGATAATGAGAAGGACGAAGCTCTGTAAAATACAGAACTTCGTCCTTAAATGTTACTTGGTTAAATCATCCAACTCTTACTGAGAAAGATTAAATTTTAAGAGGATCCCTTGTTTAGCTTTATGCAATTGAATCATCTAAATTCGGCGCCAACCAACGTTTTGCTTCATCCAGTGTCCAACCTTTACGTTTTGCATAATCTTCAAGCTGATCCTGAGAAATTTTGCCAACGTTAAAGTATTCACTGTCTGGATGCGAATAGTAGAAGCCACTCACAGAAGAAGGGGGCATCATGGCAAAGTGCTCAGTCAACTTGGTCCCTATCTTCGCTTCAGAACCCAACCAGTCAAATAACACGGCTTTCTCAGAATGTTCTGGACAAGCAGGATAACCCGGCGCAGGACGAATACCGACATATTTCTCTTTGATTAAAGCGTCGTTATCTAAAGTCTCATCGGCTTTGTAACCCCAGAACTCCTTACGAATACGTTCATGCAAATGTTCAGCAAAAGCTTCAGCAAAACGATCAGCTAGAGATTGAACCAAGATCGCAGAGTAATCATCACCTTTGGCTTTATAGTCATTCGCCAATTCTTCTGCACCGAAAATTGAGACAGTGAAACCACCCAGATAATCGGTATTGTCTTTTGATGGGCTAATGAAGTCGGCTAAAGATAGATTTGGCTTACCTGTGACTTTGTCAGATTGCTGACGAACATGCTCAAACGTATGCGTGACATTTTGACCATTTTCATCAAAAACGCTGACGCTATCTGCACCCGTACGTTGAGCTGGATATAAACCAAACACCGCACGTGCATCAAAACGATGATTCTCAATAATGTCTTTAAGCATGGCTTGTGCTTGATTGTATAAATCAGTGGCTGCTTCACCCACTACTTCATCTTTCAAAATTTTAGGGAACTTACCTGCCAAACTCCAAGAAATAAAGAAAGGTGTCCAGTCAAAATATGGCACTAAAGTTTCAAGCGGATAATTTTTAATAACGTGTGTACCTAACGCATTGGGTTTTGGTGGCACGTAGTTTTCATCAACTTTGAAACCATTTGCAATCGATTCAGCATAACTGAGTTTAGCTGCTTTCGGTTGCTTGTTGGCTAAGCGTTCACGAATTTTGGCATATTCTGCTCTATGTTCTGCAATAAAATTACCACGCATTTCTTTCGAGAGCAGGGTAGTTGCAACACCGACCGCACGCGAAGCATCGGCAACATAAATCACGGCATCATTTTGATATTGTGGATCAATCTTCACTGCGGTATGTGCTTTCGATGTGGTTGCACCACCAATCAATAAAGGGATATTGAAACCTTTTCGTTGCATTTCTTTGGCAACAAAGACCATTTCATCCAAAGATGGGGTGATCAAACCAGACAAACCAATGATGTCACATTTTTCATCAATGGCAGTTTGCAGAATTTTTTCCGCAGGTACCATCACTCCAAGATCAACAATATCGTAGCCATTACAGCCTAAAACCACGCCGACGATATTTTTACCAATATCGTGTACATCGCCTTTTACGGTCGCCATCAACACTTTACCTTTAGATTGGCTACCTGTTTTTTCAGCTTCGATGTAGGGGTTTAACCAAGCCACAGCTTGCTTCATCACACGTGCAGATTTCACCACTTGCGGCAAGAACATTTTACCTGAGCCGAACAGGTCACCGACCACGTTCATACCATCCATCAATGCACCTTCAATAACATCCAGTGGACGTTTGGCTTTTAAACGGGCTTCTTCGGTATCTTCATCAATATACGTAGTGATCCCTTTCACAAGCGCGTATTCAAGGCGTTTTTCAACTGACTCATTTCGCCATTCCAGATTTTCAGCTTCACGCTGTGCACCACTGTGACCACGGAATTTCTCCGCTACTTCAAGCAATTTTTCTGTAGCGTTTTGACCAGATTCACCTTGGTTCTGATTTAAAACCACATCTTCAACGGCTTCTTTGAGTTCTTTGGGAATATCATCATAAATCGCCATTTGACCTGCATTGACGATTCCCATGGTCATGCCTTGTTTAATGGCATGGTAGAGAAATACCGAGTGAATTGCTTCACGGACAGGTTCATTGCCACGGAAGGAGAAGGAAACGTTAGAGACACCGCCAGAAATCATGGCATGAGGCAAGTTTTGTTTGATCCAGCCTGTGGCTTCAATAAAGTCCACAGCATAATTGTTGTGTTCTTCGATTCCCGTTGCGACTGCAAATACGTTCGGGTCAAAAATAATGTCTTCAGCAGGGTAGCCTACTTCATTGACCAAAATGTCATAAGAACGTTTACAAATTTCACGTTTACGTGCAGCTGTATCTGCCTGACCAACTTCATCAAAAGCCATGACAATAATTGCAGCCCCATACTGGCGACACAAACGTGCTTTTTCAACAAATTCGTCATACCCTTCTTTTAGGGAAATCGAGTTAACAACAGGTTTGCCTTGTACACACTTCAAGCCTGCCTCAATGATTTCCCATTTTGAAGAGTCAATCATGATTGGCACACGAGAGATATCCGGTTCAGACGCGACAAGATTCAGGAAGTGTACCATCGCATTTTGCGAATCGAGCATGCCCTCATCCATGTTGATGTCGATGATTTGCGCGCCTGCTTCAACCTGTTGCTGTGCAACGTCTAAGGCTTCACTAAAATTTTCTTCACGAATTAAACGCAGGAACTTTTTTGAACCCGTCACGTTAGTGCGTTCGCCAACATTTACAAAAAGTGAATCATCATAAATATTAAATGGTTCTAAACCACTTAAACGGCAAGCGGGTTTAGCCTCAGGGATTTGGCGTGGCTTGATGTCTTTTACTGCGTTATAAATCGCACGAATATGATCAGGTGTTGTACCACAGCAACCGCCTGTAATATTGATTAAACCACTTTCGGCAAACTCTTTTAAAAATGCCGCGGTTTGCTCAGGAGTTTCATCATATTCACCAAAAGCATTTGGTAAGCCAGCATTCGGGTGCGCTGAAACAAAAGTATCAGCAACATCAGAAATCGTTTTCACGTGTGGGCGCATTGCATCTGCGCCCAAAGCACAGTTAAACCCAATGGAAAGTAGATCGCCGTGACGCACTGAATTCCAAAACGCTTCCGCAGTTTGACCAGTTAAAGTACGACCCGATGCATCAGTGATCGTGCCCGAAATCATCAACGGGAGCTCTCGTCCAATTTGCTTGAATACTTCTTTGACTGCAAAGATTGCAGCTTTACAGTTTAAAGTATCAAACACGGTTTCGATCAAAAGGATATCTGCACCGCCTTCAATCAGCGCATGCGTTGCTTCAACATAGTTTTCTTTTAGTTCATCAAAAGTAATATTACGAAATGCTGGATCGTTCACATTAGGTGAAATAGAACAGGTCCGAGAGGTAGGGCCAAGTACACCAGCAACAAAACGAGGCTTATCAGGTGTCGAATATTTTTGACAAGCTTGCTTGGCTAAACGCGCAGCTTCACGGTTAATCTCTGGAACAAGGTCTTCCATGTGATAATCTGACATGGAAACACGTGTGCCGTTAAAGCTATTGGTTTCAATAATGTCTGCACCTGCATCCAGATACGCTTCATGAATACCTTGAATAATCTGGGGCTGTGTTAAAACCAGTAAGTCGTTATTACCTTTTAGGTCAGAAGCCCAATCAGCAAAGCGTTCACCACGATAATCTTCTTCTTCTAATTTATGGCGTTGAATCATGGTTCCCATTGCACCATCAATAATCAAGATACGTTGGGCGAGAAGTGATTTCAGGGTGGCAAGCGTGGACATAAGAACCCCAGACGAAGTTTAAAAGGCGCATTATTGTAACAGAATCCCTAGCAATAGGTGGGTTTGATTGATCAATGAAATGACCCAAAGGGATTCATACAATTTAGGATGAAGAGGGTGACGATTTCATCAAAATGCAATATTCATGTTTCAGAATAAGACATCGATAAAAAAGTACGCTGAAAGATGAAACTCTGTCATATTTCAGAATAATTGCTTCAAAATACTACACTTGAATGTCATAATTATTTTTTTGACTCAAGTTGTTGTATTTTATTAATTTAATCAATAAATTTGGCATATAATAACCCTAAAAATGGCCATTCATGAAGTCAAATGTCTAAAAAATGACTTCATTAGACCCCTATTTGTCATATAATTGTCATAATTTAATTTAAGAATATGGGGATTTTAACGATCCCCTCGAACCGTCTACATGAATTCAAATCTTCCTCCCGTTTCGGATTCAAATCATGTCGAAGCTGGACATGTTCAATCGACGAATGTACATGTACCTACACCGAAGTTTTTTATGCCGGTGTTTTTTACGGTTATTATTGCAACTCTGATTTACATCGCAGTTCAGGTGAATGCAGATTTGGCACATGTGCCTGCTTTAAGTTTATATTCCATGATCTTACTGGCAACTGCACTTTTCATTGCATTGGGCTTTGAGTTTGTGAATGGGTTTCATGACACGGCAAATGCTGTGGCGACGGTCATTTATACCAATGCACTGCCTGCGCCTGTTGCGGTCATGTGGGCGGGTTTCTGTAATTTTCTTGGTGTTATGGTGGCAAGTGGTGCAGTGGCCTACGGAATTATTGCGCTCTTACCTGTTGAACTGATCATGAACGTCAGCAGCGGTGCTGGGTTTGCCATGGTTTTCGCCTTGTTGATTGCCGCGATTATCTGGAATTTGGGAACTTGGTTTTTAGGAATTCCTGCTTCGAGTTCACATACTTTAATCGGTTCGATTTTAGGTGTGGGAATCATGAATCATCTGATTAATGCTGCAACGGGTAGTACCAGCGGCATTGATATGGATCAGGTAATTAAAGTAGGTAAAGCTTTACTCTTTTCTCCATTGATTGGTTTTGCCTTTGCTGCTGTTCTATTCCTATTAGTAAAAAAAGTATTTAAGCGCCAACTTGAACTTTTCCAACCACCAGAAGGTAATAAACCACCACCACCGTTGATTCGTGCCATTTTAATTTTCACCTGTACAGGCGTAAGTTTTGCCCACGGTTCTAATGATGGCCAAAAAGGTATGGGGCTCATCATGTTGGTGTTGATTGGTTTGGTTCCAATGGCTTATTCATTGAATAAGAGTTTGGACGCGCAGCAATTACAAACCTTTGAACAATTGTCTGGACAGACTTCAACCGTGCTTTATGCCCAGCATACTGATGTGGAAGATGAAAAAGCGCGTATTATTTTGACTAAATATATTCAGACCAAACAGCAAACGCCTGACGTGGTTCCTGCATTAGCTAGTTTGACTGAACATTTGGGTCAACGTGTGGGTAGTTATGGCAGTCTAAAAGATATTCCTGAAGATGCGATTGGTAATATTCGTAATGATATGTACTTAAGTACTACAACTTTTAAGCGTTTGGACAAGGCAGAAGCATTACCTGCTATGTCATCAGATCAGCAAAAAGTGGTTAAACAATATCGTGATAGTCTGGATTCTTTCCTGCAATATATTCCAACGTGGGTCAAAGTTGCAGTTGCGCTGGCTTTAGGTTTGGGAACAATGGTCGGTTGGAAGCGTATTGTGGTCACAGTCGGTGAGCGTATTGGTAAGCATCACATGACTTATGGACAAGGTATGTCTGCTGAATTGGTTGCAATGAGTACCATTGCAGCGGCTGATGGATTGGGGATGCCTGTTTCAACTACGCATGTATTAAACAGTGCGGTTGCAGGGACAATGGTTGCCAATAAATCGGGTTTAAATTTTAATACGATCAAAACGATTTTATCGGCTTGGGTATTTACTTTACCTGCAACTATCTGTTTATCGGGTGGTTTATATTGGTTGTTCTTGCAGTTTGTTGGCTAATTAAATCTTCATATAGCGAACAAAAGGTCACGAGAGTGGCCTTTTTCTTATCTGAATTTTTTACAAATAAACCTTTTATTTTCTACGATGTTTGATATTTTGTAGCTGAAAACTACTTTGATATTGATCATAATGACTGCTTTAAATTTAGCTCAATTACAACAAGATCCATTGATTCAAATATTACAACAGTACCAGCCGGTTTTTTGGTTTCCATCTGAAACCAACTCATTACAGCAAGGCTTACAGGCCGTAGGTTTAGCGCGTTCCGATATTGAAGATGCAGAACGTAGATTACAACGTTTCGCGCCATTTATTGCTCAGGTTTTGCCAGAAACGCAAAATCAGCAGGGTATGATTGAGTCTGAGTTGGTACATATTCCACGCATACAGCAACAACTTTCACTACAGTGGAATATTCCTTTACAAGGTCAATGGTGGTTGAAAAAAGATAGTCATTTACCAATTTCAGGTTCGATCAAAGCGCGGGGTGGAATATATGAGGTGCTTGCTCATGCTGAAACATTAGCTTTAAATGCTGGCTTAATATCTGTAGAAGAAAATTATCGAAAATTTGATTCAGATGAATTCAGAACGTTTTTTCAGAAGTATCAGATCGCAGTCGGTTCAACAGGCAATCTAGGACTTTCGATTGGTATCATGAGTGCTAAACTAGGGTTTAGAGTTTCAGTACATATGTCTGCGGATGCCGGACAATGGAAAAAAGATAAGCTACGGTCTTTAGGTGTCAATGTGGTCGAATATGCCAGTGATTACGGAGTTGCTGTTGAGCAGGGGCGTAAATTGGCACAGACCGATCCCAACTGTTTTTTTATTGATGATGAAAATTCCAAAACTTTATTTTTAGGATATGCCGTCGCAGGTTTGAGACTTAAACACCAATTGATCGAGAACCATCAAGCAGTGGATGCAGAGCATCCATTATTTGTATATCTACCTTGCGGTGTCGGTGGTGGACCAGGTGGTGTCAGCTTTGGACTTAAGCATGCTTTCGGTGAACATGTCCACTGTATCTTCGCTGAACCAACGCATTCGCCGTGTATGTTACTTGGCGTTTATACAGGTTTACACGATCAGATCTGTGTCAATGATATTGGACTGGATAATTTAACTGCCGCAGACGGCCTCGCAGTCGGACGAGCATCGGGTTTTGTGGGACGTGCTATGCAAGGCCTGATTGATGGGTACTACACTATCTCTGATCAAAGTCTCTACGATTTTATTTCACAATTAGATCAATCCGAACAAATTCGACTCGAACCTTCCGCTGCGGCGGGATTTGGCGGGGCATACTATACGGCCGCGCAAATATCCTATCAACAATTGCATCAATTCACCCCATTGCAATTAGCCAATGCCACTCATGTTGTGTGGGCAACGGGTGGGGGCATGGTGCCAGAAGATGAAATGCAAAAATACTTACAACAGGCTAAGAATACGAAAGAACTCAATTAACGTGTACTGTATTGAGTCTCATTGAGCTTTAAATTGTTAATTGATGCTTTGAATTTGTTCAAGTTCGAACAGTGCTTTATTTAGTTCTTGCTGTGTTTTTGCAATTTTTTTCGTGTCTTGCTTTTGCTGGGCTTCAGAAAGTTCAGTTTTTAACTTCTTAATTTTCTGTTTAATTTTTACCTGTATTCTAATTTGTACTGAAGTATCGTCGTGACAGTAACGATCGATACTTTCTATTGCGCGTTTTAAATCTTCAACCCGATAATTGCTTGCATATTTTTCAGCATGGTGAAGTTGATAAGTAAGTTCCTGTTTTTTAATTTCACAATCTTGTGCAGCATACGTTGAAGAGATAAATACCAAAACTGTTGCCAAAACAACGACAGTTTTTTTGACATTATTCATTAGGAGAAACCAAATTGTTAAAAAGATAGATAGAGTTTGGACATCCTCAGGTGATGAATTTATTTAAAAATCAGTCACCTGATGCCCAGAGCTCAATCTATCAAGTCTTCTCCCATAAATATTGGCATTTAAGACGGTTATATTTATCTTTTTCTCAATGGATTTTTATCGCTAATAAAGCCATAAATTGCAGCAAATGGTAGTGCAGTTCTGGCCAAATAAGCCACGCGCCATAATCCTCCATGATTTGCGCCCTCCATCATTAACTCCAGCGGATGTTCAAGTTCAGTTTCTGGGTTAGCAAGGCAATTATTATTTCTTAAATCATGTACCCACAGTGCAGCCATAATTGCATTGGTTGTTTCAGGTTTAAATGCTTCTACATCAAATAAATCGGCACCATTAAATGCTGCTTTTAAAAGCGGATTTTTGGTGACTGAATGGGTGGTGGTTGAGGGTGCGATATTGATGCTCACGCGCTGTCCTTGATAACGCGCCAAAGTTGCGCGCCACTGTTGAATGCGTTTTGCCAAAGCATAATTTGGCCCTTGTTCAATTACTAGACAATCTGCAATACCATATTCTTTTCTATTATCTGAACGAATCAGGCTTTGTTGATTGGCTTTAAAGAAATGCTTTAATGAAAGTGTTGAAATTCCTTTGGTCAGTAACTTTTGTAGTGTGGAGCGCTGTAATGACTTTTGATGCGCTGCCACAACCACTTCTTTAGGCACCGCATAAACATCAGTAGGAGTACACATAAACATTAGACTGGTATTTGCCTTACGTTCGCTGACCAGACTCATGATGGTGTCCATGGCCATGGACACACGTACATGTTTTTCGCCATCCAGATAAGCAATAGCAGCGAGATCCAGACTTTGTTCAAACTTAATCAGCCATTCGGCAATTTCAGGTAATTGCGTCAGCAGGTTTGCTCCTAGCTTATCTTTAAGTTCATAAGACGGAGTCGCATTATTTACAGACTCCAGACTTGGAGCAATCAAAGTGGCATTTCCCTGCTGAATGGTGGTTAATATCTTGTCCCAGACTTTGGCATTGGGTAAGTCAACTGCAACAATATTCGCTTTCCATTTTGCAAGCCATGTTAGTGGACCAGCTTCAGATGCCGCACCAAATAGCACCATGGTACGATCTGATAAATCGAACCATTCTGGATGAGCATTGACTTCTTTTAGGGCTTGAGCATGGCTTGGTTCAATGATACCGCGCTGCTCCCAATTTGAAATTTGATCGAGCAATGTTTGTCCCTGTAGTTTTTTACCTTGGTAGGGGACATACCACTCAGGCTTTTCCTGACTTTCGCCTTTTAATATAACGGTATTTAATTCTGCAATATCGGGTACCTGAATCACATCTTTAAGCAAATATTGTTCGCCATTACGATAAAACTCAAAACTATGGTGTGCTTTATGCAAGCCTTGTTTGGCGATGGTAATCGGATTGATTGTTTTAGCAATGCCTTGTTCAACTAACGCTTTAAAATAGATCGGGTAGTTTTTGCGCCAGTCTTTTTCTTTTGCAGCCTGTTGAGAGATTTGATTATCAACCAAAGACAATGCCTCAGAGATAATGGCTTTACCAGTCTGAGAGGTACTTGCCTTTTGAGTAGCAGGATTGACTGGAAATTGTAAACCTTCTATTGAACTGGACATGCAAAAAAACTCACTTTAAATGGCATTAATATACAGATGTAAACATTATCTATGCCAACTTGCTTTGCAGGGTGGCATTAACTACCAAAATTGCAAGAAAGCGTTAAATCTAGTGTTTAGTCGTAAACAGATTTGAGAACTAAACGCTTTTTAAAAATATGCTCAACGATATGAAAGCAAATAAAGAGCGTAATCTTTATAAAACCGTACGTATAAAAAAAGCCCTGAAGGACTTAATTTAGTAGAGGCATCGATCAAAAAGGCAGATGTGTGAGTTTATTTATGAAATGTGTAATTAGTCGTGGCTCCAAAATAATAGTCATCACGACACCATAGGCTGCGCCCCATAAATGTGCACTATGATTAATATTACTATTGCCACGTTTACCAGACCAAATACTATATCCAACATATAAAATTGCAAAAATGATGGCAGGAACAGGAATAAAAAATACGAGAATTAATTTCCATGGCTCAAATAAAATATAGGCAAACAGGACCGCAGAGACTGCACCTGATGCACCTAAACTGGCCCAGTTGGCATCATTTTTATGTTTTAGATAACTTGGCAAAATTGCAAAAATAAGACCACCTAAATAAAACAGCACAAAACCTAGATCATAGAAATATTGGCGATAAAAACTTTCAATGACACTGCCGAAGAAAAATAGGGTAATCATGTTAAATAGTAAATGCGTACCGTCTGCATGCACAAAACCATGGGTAATGAAGCGATCATATTGACCGCGTTGCATAGCAGGGGGCCAGAAAATCAGACGATTCATGAGTGCCTGATTGGAAAAGGCAAGGAGGGAAATGATGACAGTAATTGCAATGAGTGTAATCGTATGATTAAAAGGCAAATGAAACATAGGAAAATTTATAAAAATATTAAACTTAATTGCCATAATGCCATTAAAAACAAGGGAAGACACATTTTAGTGTGAATAAATCCGACAATTTTGGTTGATTTTTTTTAATTCTCCCGCATCTTCAGTTAAAATAAGCACTTCAGCTTGAGGATGATGATTATGTCGACTGAGAACACCAACACTGTGGTTGCAGAAGAAATTCCAAACCTTTTGATTACTCCATCTGCACAAGAGTATTTAAGTGATCTGTTGGACAAACAAAATACTCCGGGAATTGGCGTTCGTGTTTTTGTTGAACATCCGGGTACTCCACGTGCTGAATGTTGTATGGCATATAGCGCACCTGACGAAGTGGTTCCGACTGACTACAAACAGGATTATGCCGCATTTCCTGCTTACATCGATCAGCCATCTATTCCTTATTTAGTAGATGCTGTGATTGACTACAACAAAGACCGTTTTGGTGGTCAATTGACTTTTCGTGCTCCGAATTCCAAAGTGCCACGTGTTGGACCTGATGCATCAATTGAAGAGCGCATTACCTATGTACTGCAGTCTGAAATTAATCCTGGCTTGGCAGGCCACGGGGGCAATTGTGCTTTGGTTGAAGTACAGGATGATCCTGAAAAAGGGTTGACAGCAGTGCTCAAATTCGGGGGTGGTTGTCAGGGTTGTTCAGCAATTGATGTAACTTTAAAACAAGGGGTGGAAACGACTTTACGCCAGCATATTCCTGAGTTGCAGCGTGTTGTGGATCAAACTGACCATACACAGGCAGAAGGTGCTTATTTCAAATAATCACGAAATATGAACTGAAGACCTCTAGTTTAGCTAGAGGTTTTTTTTGCCTATAAATCGGAATTTTAAATAAAATATGTAGAAATAATGATAATTATTATCATTAGTATTGTTTTTTATATGTGAATTGTTACAATGCAATCGTTTTTTTAAGCTTCTTTTAATATTTCTTAAAATAGGGGATGAAAATGTCTCAACCTATATTGCGTACCGTACTCTCAGCAGCAATTGCTGCAACTCTTTTCTCCACAGTTCATGCAGCAGATGAAGAGACTGTAAATGCTGAACAAAACACAACACAAACAGATTCTACAAAATTAGAAAAAATCGTTTTAACTGCAGAAGAACAGGTGAAACAATCCTTAGGGGCATCTATTATTACTGCGGAAGATTTAGAAAAAAATCCAGTAAGAAATGACATCTCTGAATATGTGCGCCGTATGCCTGGTGTAAACTTGACAGGCAATAGTGCTTCTGGCGTTCGTGGGAATAATAGACAAATCGATATTCGAGGAATGGGTCCAGAAAATACACTTATTTTGATTGATGGTAAACCAGTAAGTTCACGTAATTCAGTGCGTTATGGCTGGGGTGGCGAACGTGATACACGGGGAGACTCCAACTGGGTGCCTGCTGATGCCATTGAATCAATTGAAGTGTTACGTGGTCCAGCTGCCGCACGTTATGGTTCTGGTGCTGCAGGTGGTGTAGTCAATATTATTACCAAGAAAGTGACCAATGAACTGCATGGTTCTATAGAAACATATACAAGTCAGCCTGAAAATAACAAAGAAGGTGATTCAAGCCGGGTAAGTTTTAATGTAAGCGGGCCAATTATTAAAGATATTTTGTCATACCGTTTATATGGTAACTATAATAAAACCGATGCGGATGCGATTGATATTAATAATTCAATTGAGAGTACCGCAGCGGGGCGTGAAGGCGTAAAAAATAAGGATATTTCTGGACGGTTAGCGTGGCAGATGGCAGATAATCAGCTTTTGATGCTGGATACCTCCGTAGGACGACAAGGAAATATATTTGCAGGTGATACACAATATAGCAGTGATGCATCTGCCAATCCAATTTTAGCGCAACTCTACGGTAGTGAAACGAATACCATGTATCGGGATAGCTATGCATTAACTCATGAAGGAAACTGGAACTGGGGCAAATCTAAACTTCTTGCACAATATGATCAAACCAAAAATAAGCGTTTTCTTGAAGGGTTAGCGGGAAGTGGCGAAGGCTCAATTAATACTCTTTCAGATAAAATGACTTCAAAGCTCAAAACAACTCGCTTTAATGGTGAGGTTAATATTCCTTTGGAAATAGGTTTACCCCAAAATTTAACCTTAGGGACAGAATGGGTGGAAGATCGATTTAATGATCCAGCATCAACACGTAATGCTGACTCAACTGGGCAACTAGCTTCAGGAAACCGTGCCCGGATGACTTCACGTACTTATTCAGCTTACATTGAAGATAATCTTAAAGTTACAGATCAAACCGATGTTGTTTTAAGTGTACGTTTTGATGACCATGACAAGTCTGGGAGTAACTGGAGTCCAGGGTTAAATATTACCCAAAAACTAGGCGATTACTTTACCTTGAAAGGGGGAATTGCAAAAGCTTATAAAACACCAAACATGTTCCAAAATGCTGAAGGATATTTGTTAAATACACGTGGTAATGGTTGTCCAATTCAAGCCAATGGTAATCGTTTAAGTAACTGTTATTTACAGGGAAATGAAAATCTTAAACCTGAAACTTCTGTAAATAAAGAATTTGGAATTCAGTTTGATAAAGATGAAGTCAGTGCGAGTTTAACTTGGTTTAGAAATGACTATAAAGACAAAATTTCATCTGGTACAGATGTCATTCGCCAGATTACCGTAGGGAATACAACTTACAACGTATTGAAATGGCAAAACGTTCCTGAAGCTTTGGTACAAGGTCTCGAAGGAAGTATAAGTTTAAATTATGGTAATATTACATGGACAAATAACTTTACTTATATGATTGATTCTAAAGATAAATCTACAGGTAATCCGTTGTCCATCATTCCGCAATACACCATTAACTCTATCTTCGATTACGACATTACAGATCAATTGGATGTTAATTTTATTTATACCCAATATGGTCGTCAGGAACCAAGAAAATTTGCAAAAAGTAATTCTGAATTAAATGGCGGTATCAATCCAGAAGTAGTCAAAAGCTATGGGGTTGCAGGGATCAATATGGGGTATAAGTTCACTCCAGCCATTTCTGCTCGTGTAGGTATTAGTAATATTTTTGATGAGCAAATTTTACGTGACAGCAATTCAGATAGTCAGACCTATAATGAACCAGGTCGTGCCTATTATGCCTCTTTGAAATATTCATTCTAATTTAACTTTTTTGAAAAAAGACGCGTTATGCGTCTTTTTTTATTGATACTTATTGTGAAATTTTTCTAATAAATAACATTTAAAGTTAAATTATTAATAATAATAGTTCTCATTTTTATTGAAATTTACAATTTTTTTGCTAGAATGCCTGCGAGTTTTAAGCTTGATTTAAGTTTTTAAGAATCTATGAGAGGGGTGTGGGTAATGATTCGGCGTTCAATTTTAACAGTATCAATATTGGTGAGCATGGCGGCGATGGCAGAAACAGAGCAAAATATCTCTGAAAAAGCCGAGCAAACTGATGCAACAAAATTAGAAAAAATTGTATTGACCGCCGAAGAGCAAATTAAACAATCCTTAGGTGTATCCGTTATTACTGAAGAAGATTTGGATAGACTCCCAGTAGTCAATGATATTTCTGAATATGTTCGAAAAATGCCAGGGGTCAATCTCACTGGAAATAGTGCAACAGGTCAGCGCGGTAATAATCGGCAAATTGATATTCGGGGAATGGGACCTGAAAATACACTGATTTTAATTGATGGAAAACCAGTAAATTCGCGTAACTCTGTACGTTATGGATGGCGTGGTGAACGTGACACCCGTGGCGATTCAAATTGGGTTCCTGCTGATGCGATTGAATCAATAGAAGTGATTCGTGGACCTGCTGCTGCCCGTTATGGAAGTGGGGCAATGGGGGGGGTAGTTAATATTAAAACTAAAAAAGTGACCAATGAAGTTCATGGATCTATTGAGGTATATACTAATCAGCCAGAAAATTCCAAAGAGGGTAGTACGCACCGCGAAAGTTTTAACTTAAGTGGGCCAATTATTAAAGATGTTTTATCTTATCGCTTATTCGGTAACTATGCGAAAACAGATTCTGATGCACCTGATATAAATCCATTAACTGCAAGTGGAACACGTGCAGCGGGTCGGGAAGGTGTTGAAAATAAAGATATTGCTGGACGTTTAGCATGGCAAATCAATGACCAGCAAAGTCTTACGTTGGATACCTCGCTAGGTCGTCAGGGCAATGAATATACAGGTGATATTCAAAATAGTAACTTTGATGCTGGCGGAGAAAATAACAATGGATTTGCAAATGCAGAATATGTTTTAGGTTTGTTGGGTAAAGAAACTAATACTATGTATCGGGATAGTTATGCCTTAACTCATGAAGGTAAATGGTCCTGGGGCGATACAAAATTAATTGCACAATATGATAAAACCAAAAATAAACGGATTCCTGAATCTTTGGCAGGCGGACCAGAAGGAAGTCCAAATTCGTTTGACAAGAAAACCTCTGTTTTAGAAACCACCAGATTTAATGCCGAAACCAATATTCCTCTGGAAGTAATGGTTCCTCAAGTTTTAACTTTGGGCGCAGAATGGGTGGAAGATGAGTTTAATGATCCATCCAGCACGGTTCAAACTGACAGTTCAGGAATAATTAATTTACCGTCAGATCGTTCTAATATGAGTTCTCGTATTGCTTCTGCCTACATTGAAGATAACTTTAAATTGACCGATGCAACAGATCTTGTGTTAGGTGTGCGTTTTGATGATCATAGTAAGTCGGGATCTAACTGGAGTCCAAGTTTAAATATTACACAAAGATTAGGTGATTATTTTACTTTGAAGGGGGGAATTGCTAAAGCTTATAAAGCTCCGAATATGTACCAGAATGCTGAAGGTTATTTACTCTTTACTCGCGGAAACGGCTGTCCAGATACGACTGCAACGGCAACAGGAAGCTGTTATTTAGTTGGAAATGCAGATCTAAAACCTGAAACTTCAGTGAATAAAGAAATCGGTATCCAATTTGAAAAAGATGATGTGAATGCCAGCTTAACATGGTTCAGAAATGACTATGAGGACAAAATTACTTCAGGTGACGAGGTTGTTGGAACTACGACTATTGGTTCTACGACGTATCACTTATTGCAATGGACAAATATTCCCAAAGCACTTATTCAGGGGATCGAAGGAAGTATCACCTTAAAATTTGATAATGCTTCGTGGACAAATAATTTTACCTATATGATGGACTCTGTAAATAAATCAACAGGAAATCCACTATCTGTAGTGCCAAACTATACAATTAACTCGATCTTTAATTACGATATTACTGATCAATTTGATGTGAACTTTGTTTATACCCAATATGGCCGTCAAAGACCTCGTCAGTTTGCCGAGACTCGTAATACTTCCATGAATACAACCAGCGTGAAAAGTTATGGGATCGCGGGGATTAATGCAGGATATAAGTTTACTGATCAATTCAGCGGACGAATCGGTATTAGTAACTTATTTGATGAACAATTATTACGTGATAATGATGTAAATCAAACCTACAATGAACCTGGCCGTGCATATTATGCAAGTTTAAAATACCAGTTTTAAACATTGTCATGACCATCTAAAAAAGCCGCATAAGCGGCTTTTTTAATTTAATTCAGAATATTCTTAACCTGCTCAGAATAATAAAACTTTTCCAGATAATGTCGTGCACGTTCACGCAAATGCTTGGATTGAATCAATTCTTGAATAATGGGAGTCAATAATTCAGTCAGCTGATTCTGAATCAATTCTTCATTGATATTTAAGTCGCGTAATAGCAAATCAAAAGAACGTTCCTGATTGCGTGCATACCATGCATATACACCATCATGTACCTGCTGTTTTAGATAATCGGTCTGACGAATGTGTTCCCAAATTTCGTGACCAAGTCCAACAGTCTTGGGCAGGTCATTTACTTCGATATAATTACGCACCACATTCACAGGTAGTTTTTTGATTTTGTGCCACAAACTGGCTTGAAACTGATACAGTTTTTCATCATTAAAATGTTGATTCAGTACCGTTTCACTTAGTTGACTAAGTTTAATAATATTTTTTTGAAGATAATTGGCAACGGTATCATCCAAATTAGAGTCGGTGACTGACTCAAGCACGGATTTTCCCATCTTCATAAAACGGCCAACACCAGGAACTTTTTTACTCATGAGGGAATTATCCAGATAATCCTGAATAGAATGCTGGATAAGCTGTGTCACCATGGTAGAAAATGCAGGATTATTGGTAATACGTTTAATGAGAGCCTTACGATGTTCGCTTTTGCTGGCAACGTATTGGGCAATATGGTCAATTGTTGCTACAGGGATAATATCTTCAATCGTCGTATTATCATTGCTTGGGTGAATCAGTGCAAAACGAATATGTTCACTGATTTGCTCAATTAAAAAGGGACTGGCAGCACTATCCAAAATTTGGGTTTGAATTAAATGATAGATCTGTTCAAATGACCACAAATCTTTCAACTGTTGTTTTCTGAACCAATGATAGAAAAAAGAAAATTCAGCCTGAATATTCTTTTTTTGTGAAAATTCCAGATCTAAAAAATCAAGCTGGGCTTCTATTAATTGGTCAATGATAGCGTTGTTCATAGGATCCCTGAATTGAGTGCCTGACTTTTTAAAGTTTGGCTTTTTAATGTGTGAATTTAGTGTGTAGCTTTTAATGTGTGCCTAGGGACACAAGCGGATCGATTAAGGGATTTTTTTGATGTTGGGTTTTTTCTAAAAAAGGCAGATAGTATTGAATAACCAATTGATCTGCTTCAAGTATAGGCATATGACCGACATGATTTAAAATAATAGGGGGTTCGGCACGTTTCAACATTTTTTTTAATTCGCTTGCTGCTTCTACATTCACAATTTTATCCTCTGCACCCCATAAAATTAGGGTCGGGGCTCCAATAGAACGGGTTAAAACAGAAAATGTATCTGGCGTATAGAGACGTTTCAAGGCAACCAGTTGATCAACAATTTTACCAGTTTCCTGTGCATGTGTGATTAAATTCTGTTCCATGGCATGTTTGTAATCATTGGACAAAAAAGGCGGATGATACATGACCTGACTCAGCACATAATTTAAATCGCCTTCTTTGGAAACAATTAACTGTTTGAGATAATTTGGATCTTTTAAATAAATGGTGTTGGCAGAATGATAGACACCAGCACTGCTGATTAGAAACAAACTTTGTGTATCGAAGGCATATTGTGATGCATAGAGCATGGCAATGGCGCCACCCACAGAATGCCCGACAATATTAATCTGGTTGGATAAATGCGCGGCTTCAGTAAAGCGTCGCAGTTTCTCTGTTACATTGGGTACGGATAAATCAAAGTCTTTTGGAACGATAGTATCGCCTGCCATAGGAAGATCAGGAATAATCACGTGGTAATAGGGAGTTAATGCTCTAGCAATAGAGTTCCAGTTATCACGACTTCCCGCCAAACCATGAATAAGTAAAATAGTCGGCTTATTGCTTGCGCCACCTTCGCTATAAACCCAGGTAACATCATCTACTTTAAGGGTTTTGGTTTTTAAGCCAGCCCAGTTACGTTGCTGTTGCAATTCGTCATGTAAATTAAAATGACATTCTGCGGCTTGAGCGACGTTCAAAGTTCCTCCCAAAAATCCTATACATATACAAAAAGCAAATGCCAATATGTACGAAAAAGTGATTTGAGGAACGCGGAAAGTCATTAAACTTCATCCTTGAAAGTTGCTGACGCTTTTTGAGTCTTTGTATTATGAAATAAAGACAAAATAGTCGTCATTTGCTGCTAAAAAAAATATAGAAGAATTATAGTCAATTTGGTCATTGGTCCAGACTCAAAAAATGTTAAATAGGTCGTATTATTGGGAAAATAAAATGTAAATAAATTTATAGACAACAAATAATTATCATAAATTGATTAAAAAAATATCAAAACTCAGAAAGATTGTCATAGTTTAGTTTTTGTCAGTGACTTTCACAGTCTAGCTTATTACACTATTTTGAATTCATTATTTGATGGCAAAACAAATGATCACTGCTCAGGAAGCGCTTGAACGTCTTAAAGCTGGTAATAAAAGATTTGCGACAGGTGAAGTTACTCATCGTAAATTATTATCACATCAAGAACGTACCGAAATGTCTCAAGACCAAAATCCGTTTGCCATCATTTTAGGGTGTTCTGATTCACGCGTACCCGCTGAAATTGTGTTTGATCAAGGATTGGGTGATTTATTTGTCATCCGTGTTGCAGGGAATATTGTTGCACCTTCGCAAGTGGGAAGTGTTGAATTTGCAGCTGAACGTTATGATTGCGCAGTTGTCGTCGTCTTGGGTCATAGTCATTGTGGGGCGATTCAAGCCACAGTGGATACCTTAATGAATCCAGATCATCCGCCATCTGATAATTTGATGTCAATTGTGAATCGGGTACGTCCTTCAGTAGAAATTTTGCTGCAAACCGATTTAAAACATGATCATGCGAAGTTGTGTATGCATGCCGTTCGTTCAAACGTGTTTGCTTCCGTCAATCAGTTACGTCATGGTTCAGCTGTGCTTGAAAGCCTGATTGCCAAAGGTAAAATGATTGTAGTCGGTGCTGAGTATTCTCTAGAAACAGGCGAAGTCACTTTTTTTGATTTTTAATGTTTTGGTAAAGGCAAATTGAGTGAAAGGCGCGTTATAACGCGCCTTTAATATAGGGATAGGCATTGTCCAGTAAAATAGTTTGCGCTTTAGCATTCGGATGAATCTGATCATTTTGCATCAGATTTTTATGACCAGCGATACCTTGCATGAAAAATGGCAGTAATTTGACCTTATACTGCTGACTAACGACTTTATAGTTGTTTTCAAAGGCTTGACTATAAGCTGTACCGTAGTTAGGCGGAATTTTCATACCAAATAAGACTACTTTAGCTTTGGCTTGCTGACTTTGTTGTACTAATTTTCCCAGATTTTTTTGAATCATTTGAGGCGGTTGACCTCGTAAGGCATCATTACCACCTAACTCTATAACGACCACGTCAGGTTTATAACTTTGTAGTAATTTTGGCATTCGAGCCAGAGCACCGCTGGTGGTTTCACCACTCACACTTGCATTGACCACTTTATGCTGTTTCGGATACTGTTGGTCTAGACGTTTTTGTAGTAACTGAACCCAACCTTGTTCAGGGTTAATTCCATAACCTGCACTTAAGCTATCTCCCATGATCAGAATGGTTTTGGCAGAAACTGCAAAAGGTGTCAGTGTCAGCAGAGCGACCATGTAGCATTTTACAGATTTGGGTTTGAACAGCTGTTTTAAAATTTGCATAGTAAAAATGACCGATCATTGAATCAGACAGGATAGTGACCATCATGCCACAACCGATTATTTCTGCCCACCAACTGACACAAACGATTCAATTAAATAACAAAGTTCTAACTATTCTTAGTGATATTAATCTCGAAATTTATGCTGGAGAGCAGGTCGCGATTACTGGACGTTCAGGTTCTGGAAAATCTACATTGTTGGGTATATTGGCAACGCTAGATCAGCCGAGTTCTGGTGAAGTATGGGTCTGTGGACAAGCGGTGCATCAACTTAATGAAGAAGCGCGTGCAAAAGTACGTCTGGAAAATATCGGTTTTGTATTCCAATCTTTTCAACTATTACCCCATTTGAGTGCATTGGAAAATGTCATGCTACCACTGAGGTTACAACCTCATTTTGAGTATCAGGTGGCTGAACAAAAAGCATTATCTTGGCTAAAACGAGTAGGATTGGAACGTCAGGCATTGCAAACACCTAAAGTATTATCGGGTGGTGAACAACAACGTGTGGCGATTGCCCGAGCATTAATTGCAGCGCCTAAAATTATTTTTGCTGATGAACCCACAGGTAATCTCGATGGGCAAACCGCACAGGAAATAGAAACATTGTTGTTTGAACTCAATCGTGAGTTAGGAACCACGTTGATTCTGGTGACGCATGATGCAAAACTGGCAGAAATGTGTCAGCGCCGTTTACAGTTGATTGAGGGAAAGCTAGTTGAAGAACAAGGCATTGCCAGCTCATTGTTAGTAGATCAAGTTCCTTCAACGAAGGATCAGGCAGGGAGCGGAACATGAGTTCTTTGCTAAAACCTTTATTTATTCAGAGTTTTCGTACAGGTGGTATTTATCTTTTAATCATTGCCTTGTCACTGGCTATTAGCGCGACCACGGCACTCAAGTTTAGTAATGATCAGATTCAAAATGCAGTAACTTTGCAAGCGGCTGAAATGCTTGCGGCTGATTTGGTTCTTTCTGATAATGAACCGATTGCAGATACATGGAAGCAAAAAGCGAGTGCTGAAAATTTCCAACAATCCGATGTCACCGTATTTAGTTCAATGGCACGGACTCATGATCAATTTGTAATGGTCAATGTCAAGGCAATCGACACCCATTTCCCCTTACGCGGAAAATTACAGATTGAACCTGAAGCAAAACAGATAAAAACGGGCGACATCTGGCTGAGTCCACGTGCCATGGATTTACTCAAAGTCAAACTAGGAGAACAAATTTTTATTGCAGATGGGGAGTTTAAGGTCGCAGGTATCATTACGCATGATTCCAATCAGGAATTGGGTTTTTCTGGATTTTCTCCCACTGTCATGATCAATCAGGCAGATATTGCCCAAACCAATGCGATTCAAGTAGGCAGTCGTATAGAATATCGTTTGCTGATGTCGGGTTCTCCTGAAAATATTAAAAATTTCGAGAAAATTTTTAAGCAGCAACACCATGTTAAAGAGGATGCAGAAGCAGACCCTGAGTCCAGTTTAAGACTGCGAAACGCGGCACAGGGCAATACACGTTTAATGAAGCCCATTGAAAATCTGGATACATTTTTACAATTAGCTAATATTTTAACCATTTTGCTCTGCGGTATAGCAATTGCTTTAACCAGTCAGCGTTATGTACAACAAAATCAGGATCATATTGCCCTAATGCGCTGTCTGGGAGCAACACGTGTCCAAATTGTTTGGGCCTATCTTGGCTTGCTAAGTTTAGTGAGTTTAATTTCGATTTTGATTGGTTCGCTGCTGGGTGTGGTATTAGGTTATGGTCTGTTACAACTAATGTTGCAATTGATTCCCCAATTACAGTTAAGTTTTTCTGTCATTGCGTTTTTATTCGGGCCATTACCGATTGCGATTTTTACCAGTATGGTGGTAATGGCAGGGTTTATCTTGCCAAGTATCTGGGAGTTATTAAATACACCTCCAATTCGAGTGATTCGACAGGAAAGCCGTTCTAGCCGTTCATTTGCTTTTATGTTTTTAGCTGGTGTTTTCAGTTTGGCTATTTTTAGCATGGTACTAAGTGAAAATATTCAACTGAGTGGATTAATGTTGATTGCTATTTTATTACTGAGTGCGATTTTATATGGTGCGGTTTGGAGTTTATTAAAATTTTTCAAACAACGTAAAAATCAGTTTTCAGTCTATGTGCGTACACCTGCGCATACTGCACTACAGGTTACGGCATTGGCTTTAGGTTTAAGTCTAATTACAGTATTGACCGTTTTACGTACAGATCTGTTACAGCGTTGGCAGCAACAATTGCCTGAAGGAACGCCTAATCAATTTGTGTACGGTTTACCGCCTTTTGATATGCCAGAGTTTAAGCAACAACTTGAGCACAATGGCTGGAAAGCTACTCCCTTATATCCCAATATTCGTGGAAGATTGGTGGGGAAGAATGATCAGCCATTTTCAACTGAATTGATTCAGCGCAATAATTCACTACGTCGTGAACTTAATCTGACACAGGCAACGACATTGCCACAGGATAATGTCATTACACAGGGGCAGCCTTTATTTAATCAGACCAATCAAGTGTCGGTTGAGGCTAAACTCGCTGAAGAGTTAGGCATAAAAGTAGGGGATAAGCTAAGCTTTAATTTAGCCGAAGGCGCTTTATCTGCAACGGTTGTCAACTTGCGAACGGTACAATGGGAAAGCTTTAGCCCTAATTTCTTCTTTATTTTTTCACCGCATAGCATGGATGAAAATGCAGGAAGTTATTTAGGCAGTTTTTATGTACCGCCTCAGGATAAAAATAAACTGATTCAGGTTATTCAACGATTTTCAAATACTGTATTTATCGATGTCAGCTTGATACTGGATGAAATTAAGAGACTGGTCAGTGTGTTGGTCCAAGTGATTACTGTCTTGGCCATATTGGTAGGAGTGTCTGGTGTTCTCGTTCTGGTAGCTTGTCTAAACCTGCTTATGGATGAACGCCGTCGTGAAGTGGCATTGATGCGTTCCTTTGGTATGTCAAAATTAAAGCTTAAGCAAATGCTAAGTCTGGAAGTTGGATTGATTGGCTTAATTGCAGGCATTGTCTCTTGTTTCTTTGCTGAGATTATTAGTGCTATTGCTAGTTATAAAATGAATATTGGCTTGCAGTGGCACCCTGAAATCTGGCTGATTTTACCTGTTGCCATGATGTTGATTTGTGGCTTGATCGGGCGATATCGACTGAGTTACTTATGTGATATTCCACCTTTACAAAGTTTAAGAGAAATTAATCCGTCCTAAACGGTGAATTGAAGTAAATCATGAAAAGCCAGCTATATACCCAGCTGGCTTTTCATATGTGCCAAAATTTCCTGCCAAAGAGGCTCAATGGGTGGAATCAGGCTCATACAGTATTGATAAAATAGGGTACAAGTCACTGCGGCAATCACCAATCCAATTATCGGGCCTATCTGGGTCATATTCGTTTTTTGACTGATATACCAAATGAGCGCCAACAAAGCCCCCATGATCATTCCGCCAATATGCGCTGCATTATTAATGCCTGCCGCCATGAAACCAAAAGCAAGGTTAATCGCCATCACTATCAATAGTGACTTTTTATCCAGAATGAAACGTTGATAAGGTAAGGGAGGCGCTAATGCTAATATGGTTAATGCTGCTCCAAGTCCCATTACGGCACCAGAAGCGCCTGCACCAACGTGAGGTAAAAGGGATGGATCAAAATGTTCAAGTAAGGCATAGCTGTCACGAATGGTCATATAACTGCTAAGTAAACTTCCCATCAAACCCGCAAGCAAATACAAACCAATGAAATAAAAACGTCCAAGCATTTGCTCGGCAATACTGCCGAAAATATATAATGCCCACATGTTCAGCATAAGATGCACTAAACCAAAATGAAAAAACATGCTGGTAAATAACCGCTGTGGTTGCTCCAAAAAAGTCATGGGTGAAAAGTCTGCACCCCAACGTATTGCGTCAGCTGTTGTGGGGCTGGTGGCATCGACACCTGACAATACTTGCCAGCCATATAAACCAACATTAATGGCAATTAAAATCGCGGTAATCCACCACTGATTCACTTCAAGTTTACGATTTATTTGAGGAGGACTATATTCAGACATGATATGCTTTTGTTATATATCAATAATGCTTGTATCAAGCTTAACATGAAATATGCTGATTTCTGGAGAACCCTACTGGCATGAAGAAATTTATTGTTCGCGCTGTTTTAATTCTTGTCAGTTTTATTCTTTTGGTGCAGTTATGGATTTTTTGTAGTTTGGCTTGGTGGCGGACTCATCCTGTAGAAACCACCATGTTCATGCGTATCGATTATTGGTCGGATCCTTCAGAACCGCTGAAGCATGAATGGCGTGACTATGATCATATCAGTGACACATTTAAACGAGCGGTGGTTGCGGCTGAAGATGGTAAATTCTTGCAGCATCATGGTTTTGACTGGGATGGAATTCAGTATGCCCTCGAGAAAAATGAAAAATCAGGTGAAGTGGTAAATGGTGGATCAACCATTTCACAGCAATTGGCAAAGAATTTATTTTTATATAATAAGCGCTCATTTATTCGTAAAGGTCAGGAAGCAGTTGCAACGTGGATGATGGAGCGAATGTGGTCAAAGCAGCGCATTTTGGAAGTGTATATGAACTCCGTCGAATTTGGAGATAACATTTATGGTGTCGAAGCGGCTTCCCAATACTATTTTCATAAAAGCTCCAAAAGTTTAACCAATCAGCAAGCAGCTTTTTTGGCTGCGTTATTGCCTAATCCAAAGGGCTATCAAGAAAATCGGAATGATCCAAAGTTTAAATTTAAACAGCGTTTTGCCTTAAAATATATGCGTTATAGCCAGACTCCTTAAGCCCCCCGCATGAATTGTAGTAATTTTTAAAAAAGCTTGTGAAAACGGGCTTTTTTTATGAAATTGTCATAATTTTGCAGCATACTAATAACAGGCATCAAAAATTTATAACCTTAGGTTGAATGCATGAATACCGCGATTACAACTCCATCAGAAACTACGCCGACAGAAGCGGAGTATACCTATAACAATCGCTATATTAATCGTGAACTTTCAATTCTCGATTTCCATCTACGCGTATTGGAACAGGCGGTTGATCCACTGCATCCACTTTTAGAGCGGATGAATTTCCTATTAATTTTCTCGCGTAATCTGGATGAATTTTTTGAAATTCGTGTTGCGGGTGTAATGGAGCAAATGTATCTGGGAAATGAAAGCCGTAGCCCAGATGGTTTAACACCACGACAAGTCTTAGATCAAATATCTGAAACGGCACATGCAGCGATTGAACGTCAATATCGTATCTTAAATGAAGAAATTTTGACAAAACTTCGCGACGAAGATATTTGCTTTCTGCGTCGTGGTGAACTTACACCTGCGCAGTCTTCATGGATTAAAAAATATTTTCAGGAACAAGTTGCACCTGTATTAACTCCCATCAGCTTAGATCCTGCGCATCCATTTCCCCGCTTGGTGAATAAAAGTCTGAATTTTATTGTGACTTTAGAAGGTAAAGATGCCTTTGGACGTCAGATTGATCTAGCAGTTGTACCAGCACCGCGTTCATTACCGCGCGTTGTACGCTTGCCTGATGAGTTAACAGGCGGTAAAGAACATCATGTAATGCTTTCAGCTATTATTCATGAACATATCTCTGACCTTTTTCCAGGAATGACCGCGACAGGCTGTTACCAGTTCCGTGTTACTCGTAATGCAGATTTAGCATTAAATGAAGATGTCGAAGACTTGGCCAAAGCCTTAAAAGGTGAGTTGAGTTCACGGCGTTTTGGTCGTGCAGTACGTCTAGAGGTGACTGAAAACTGTCCAAAGCATATTTACGAATATTTGCTGGATGAGTTTGATCTAGATGACGAACAACTTTATAAAGTCGATGGTCCAGTCAACCTTGCACGGTTATTGTCAAATTTTAAACGTCCGCATTTACGCTATGATTCGCATACGCCTGTTATTCCCAAAATATTGAAAAAATCTGAAAATATTTTTGCCGCTATGCAAAAGCAGGATATTTTACTCCACCATCCATTTGAATCTTTTGCACCCGTGATTAACTTGCTACGTGAAGCAGCACGTGATCCTCAGGTCCTTGCAATTAAACAGACGTTATACCGTAGTGGCGCGGATTCTGAAATTGTACAGGTTTTGGCAGAAGCTGCACGTAACGGTAAGGAAGTTACAGCCGTCATTGAGCTACGTGCGCGTTTTGATGAAGAATCTAATATCGAAGTGGCTAACTTGCTACAAGAGGCAGGGGCGGTAGTCGTTTATGGTATTGTTGGTTATAAAACTCACGCCAAAATGATTATGGTGGTGCGTCGAGAAAATAATAAACTAGTTCGTTATGTGCATTTGGGTACAGGTAACTATCATGCGGGCAATGCTCGTATATACACTGACTATGGTTTACTGACCACAGATAAAGAACTGTGTGATGATGTGCATCGTATCTTTCAAGAATTGACAGGTATGGGCAAAATGGCAAAATTAAAGAAATTATTACATGCGCCATTTACTTTACATGCACAACTAATCAATTTTATCGACGATGAAATTGCCAATGCCAAAGCTGGAAAATCTGCTCAAATTATTGTCAAAGTTAATGCGCTAACTGAAATGCAATTGATTAATAAATTGTATGAAGCATCACAAGCGGGCGTTAAAATTGATTTGATCATTCGTTCCATTTGCTGTTTACGTCCTGGTTTACCTGGCCTTTCAGAAAATATCCGTGTGCGATCTATTGTTGGTCGCTTTTTAGAACATACGCGTGTGTATTATTTTAGCAATAACGGTGATGCTCGGATTTATTGTTCAAGTGCCGACTGGATGGATCGTAATTTGTTTAATCGTGTGGAAGCGTGTTTTCCCGTTGAAGATCCTGTGTTAAAGAAACGCATCTATCAACAGGGGTTAGTGAATTATCTTAAAGATAATCAACAGGCATGGTTATTACGGGGCGATGGTACATGGGTTCGCGCTCAATTAGCTGAAGGTGAAGAACCGCATAATGCCCAACAGACTCTATTAGAGCTTTTTAAATAGCATTCAATCATTTTTTAAAAAAATTGTATTAAAAAAAGAGAATCGCAGGATTCTCTTTTTTTATTTTTAAATTTTATCGTATTATTCACGGACGACTAAAACAGGTACATGAACTTCACCTAAAACTTTTTGTGCCACGCTACCCAGTACAAGTTTTTTGATTCCTGTGCGTCCATGTGAACCAATGACCACCAGATCTGCATTTAAATCGGTGGCGGCTTTTACAATTTCTTTATAAATTTCCTGTCCTTCCACAACTTTAGTCTTCGCGTCTATTCCTTGATCTGCAAACTTTTGTTTTGCTTCATCTAAAATGCCTTTGATCATGGTTTGACTATGATTTAAAGCATCTTCTTTTTGATTTTGTGCATTAATATATTCAACCCCTATAAATGGATCGATCGTAATGACTAATAAGAGAGTGACTTGGCTAGAATAGGTTTTTGCAAGATTGGCGGCCTGATTAACGGCGGCTAATGATGTTGGTGAACCATCTACAGGAACTAAAATATGTTGGTAGGACATAATAATGTACTCCTTTTTCGTTGTGAACTGTATGAAATATTTATTTAAAGTTATTTAAAATCAGAATGTTGTGAAATTAATACAATTGATCTGATTCATTCAATATTGATATTAAAATGTTGCTAATTCTACATTAGCATAAATTTGTGAATTATGATCTTGTCTAAAACTAAAGTTAAATTTTAATCGGAATTTTACGATGGCTGAGGTTTCGTCGTTTCATTTTAAGTATATGTGATAGTCGGTTTTATAATAAAATTAATGGCATAGTTCCTTAAAAATATATCTGTATGTCAAAAGAACTTTATCTACAAATACTGGAAGTGATTGCTCTGATTCCTTATGGGAAAGTAGCCACCTATGGACAGATTGCACAACTAGCAGGATTGCCTAAACATGCCCGGCTGGTCGGTTATGTACTTAAGCATCTTGATCCAGACAGTGAAATACCGTGGCACCGGGTAATTAACTCGCAAGGAAAAATTAGTACCACGCGACTAAACTTTCAGGGTGAAAATATTCAGCAGGTAAAGCTGCTTGAAGAAGGTGTAGTTGTACTCGATAGAAAAGTTAAATTAAAGAAATATCAGTGGAGTTAATTGTTAAACACTCTTTACTCTTTATTTAACAATTAAAACGGGTATAGAACTTTCATTAAGAACCTTCTGTGCAACGCTACCCAATACAATTTTTTTGATTCCAGTGCGTCCATGAGAACCCATCACAATTAAATCTACATGTAATTCTTGGGCCGCCTGATTAATCGCATCAGCAACCGAGAAACCTTCGAGTAATTGAGTCGATATTTCAAGGGTTGAAGCATATTCGGCCTTAATTGTGGCTAAAGATTCTAAAATATAATTTCTGGCCCGTTCAATATATTCATTGCTTTGTCCAGTTTTAACGTATTCTTCAGCGGTAATTGGATCTAACTGCATCACTTCTACAAGCGTGACTTTGCTGTTTAAATCTTGGGCAAGTTTGAGTGCTTGCTTTAATGCAATAACAGAAGGGGCAGAATCATCAATTGCGATGAGAATATGAGGGTAGCTCATGTGGATTAACCTTATTATAAAAATCATGGATCTAATAGTTTTGTAGCATATATTCAAATCGAATAGGTTATATGATTAATAAAAAGAATTTTTTTTGTAATAAATTACGTTTTAAATATAAAAAAAGCCTCCCTAAGGAGGCCTGATCATTAAATGTATTCTACATTCACGATTTCATATTCAACCTCACCTTGAGGCGTCACAATTTTGGCTTCATCGCCTTCACTTTTTCCTAAAAGACCACGTGCGATAGGTGAGTTCACTGAAATTTTATTTATTTTAAAATCAGCTTCATCGTCACCCACGATTTTATAGGTTTTGCGTTCTTCCGTGTCTAAATTTTCAATGGTCACGGTTACCCCAAAAACAACACGACCATTTTTTTCAAGTTCGTGAATATCAATAACCTGAGCTGCGCCTAATTTACCTTCAATATCTTGAATACGGCCTTCACAAAAACCTTGTTGCTCACGTGCAGCATGATATTCAGCATTTTCTTTCAAATCACCGTGTTCACGTGCTTCAGCAATCGCTTGAGTAATACGTGGACGTTCAACACTTTTCAGTTGGTGTAATTCTTTCTCTAGAGCTTCTTTGCCCTCGGGAGTCATTGGATAACGTTGCATTCTAGTCCCTCTAAATGAAATGGGAGTGAGTATTTATTGATAAATTCATATCTAAATGCATAATAATATTGCATTTTACGCTTTTGGCTCCTGCCGAAAGGTAGCGAAATATCAGTAAACTCTCTTTTAAAAAAAACAAAAAACCCGCCACCGATAAGATGACGGGCTTATCAGTAACGAATTAACCTACAGTTTGTAAATCTTGCAAACGATATACATCCATTGGCAATTGAATTGCAAAGGCTTGGCAAACCGCTTCAGCGCCATTAATCGTAGTGGTGTAATACACTTTGCCCTGTAGGGCAGCACGACGAATCATGGCAGAATCATACTGAGCTTGTTTACCTTCAGTGGTATTGACAATAAGGTGTATTTCACCATTTTTCAAGCGGTCAACAATATGTGGACGGCCTTCAGTTACTTTATTTACACGTTCGCATTCCAAACCTGCATCTTTAAGGACCTGATAAGTTCCACCTGTTGCTACTAGTTTAAAGCCATAATCAACCAGTTTCTTTGCGATATCAGCAATATATTTCTTGTCTGATTCTCGGACCGACAAGAAAGCATGCTTTACTTCGCCTTCTGTTGGTAAGCCCGGTAAACGTTCATTTGAGCCTAATACAGCTTTATAGAATGCTTCGCCAAAGGTTGTACCTACACCCATAACTTCGCCTGTCGATTTCATCTCAGGCCCAAGCATTGGGTCAACACCTTGGAATTTAGCAAACGGGAATACCGCTTCTTTTACTGCAAAGTGAGTCGGGATAATCTCTTTGGTGAAACCTTGCGATTCCAGTGATTGACCCGCCATACAACGCGCAGCAACTTTGGCTAAAGATTCACCGATACATTTAGACACGAAAGGAACAGTACGTGATGCACGTGGGTTGACTTCAAGAATATAAATATCATTGCCCTTCACGGCAAACTGTACATTCATCAAACCCACAACGCCAAGTTCTTTAGCCATTGCAACTGTTTGGCGGCGCATTTCATCTTGAACTTCTTGAGAAAGTGAGTATGGAGGAATCGAGCATGCTGAATCACCTGAGTGAATACCGGCTTGTTCAATATGCTGCATGATTCCACCAATCACCACATCTTTACCGTCAGAGACGCAGTCCACATCAACTTCGGTAGCATCATCAAGGAAACGATCCAGCAGGACAGGAGCTTCGTTAGATGCTTGTACTGCTTCACGAAGATAACGTTTAAGTTCATCTTCGTTATATACGATTTCCATAGCACGACCACCTAATACATAAGATGGACGGACAACGAGTGGATAACCAACTTTAGCTGCTTCAGAAATACCTTCTTCAGCAGACTTCACAATGCTGTTGTTTGGTTGACGAAGCTGTAGACGTTGAATCATTTGCTGGAAACGTTCACGGTCTTCAGCACGGTCAATTGCGTCAGGTGATGTCCCGATAATTGGAGTCCCTGCTTCTTCTAAAGCACGTGCCAATTTCAATGGTGTTTGACCACCGTACTGTACGATCACACCTTTAGGCTTTTCGGTACGTACGATTTCAAGAACATCTTCAAGTGTTACAGGTTCAAAGTATAAACGATCAGAAGTGTCATAGTCAGTTGAAACCGTTTCAGGGTTACAGTTGACCATAATCGTTTCATAGCCATCATCACGCATCGCAAGCGCCGCATGTACACAGCAGTAGTCAAACTCGATCCCTTGACCGATACGGTTCGGGCCACCGCCAATCACCATGATTTTGTCACGGTTTGATGGATTTGCTTCACACTCTTCATCGTAAGTTGAGTACATATATGCAGTTGAAGATTCAAACTCAGCCGCACAAGTATCAACACGTTTATAAACTGGATAAACGCCCAAGTTCCAACGTTGTTTACGGAATTGCTTTTGTGAAATTCCCATTAAGTTGGCAATGCGCAGATCAGATAAGCCTTTGCGCTTAAATGAACGAATATTGTCAGCGTTCAAATCACCAAAACCAAGAGTTTTAACTTGTTCTTCAGTTTTAACAATATCTTCGATTTGAACGAGGAACCAACGGTCAATTTTAGTTGCTTCAAAGACTTCATCCAGCGTGAAGCCGTGACGGAAAGCATCAGCCACATACCAAATACGCTCTGGACCTGGAACTTTCAGTTCTTGTAAAAGTTTTTCTTTTACATTAGTGGCACCAGCTTCAATTTTCTCATCAAAACCACACACGCCTACTTCAAGACCACGAAGTGCTTTTTGCACTGATTCTTGGAAGTTACGGCCAATCGCCATCACTTCACCTACAGATTTCATCTGAGTGGTCAATACAGGTTCAGCTTGTGGGAATTTCTCGAAGTTAAAACGAGGAATTTTAGTGACTACATAATCGATTGATGGTTCAAATGACGCCGGGGTTGTACCGCCAGTAATGTCATTTTTCAGTTCATCAAGGGTGTAACCTACTGCAAGTTTCGCTGCAATTTTGGCAATCGGGAAACCAGTTGCTTTTGATGCAAGAGCAGAGGAACGTGATACACGGGGGTTCATCTCAATGACAACCATTCGGCCGTCTTCAGGATTAATACCAAATTGAACGTTTGAACCGCCTGTTTCTACACCAATTTCACGAAGAACTGCAATCGATGCATTACGCATGATTTGATATTCTTTGTCAGTCAATGTTTGCGCGGGTGCAACAGTGATGGAGTCGCCTGTATGAACACCCATTGGGTCAAAGTTTTCAATGGCGCAGACAATAATACAGTTGTCGTTTTTATCACGCACAACTTCCATCTCGTATTCTTTCCAACCAATTAATGATTCATCGATCAATAATTGGTGAGTCGGAGACAGGTCAAAACCACGTTCACAAATTTCAAGGAATTCTTCACGGTTATACGCGATACCGCCGCCTGAACCACCCATAGTAAAGGATGGGCGGATAATGACAGGAAAACCAAATTTTGCCTGAATATCTAAAGCTTCTTGAATGTTTTCTGCAATCGCAGCTTTTGGACATTCCAAACCAATTTTACGCATTGCGATATCAAATAGCTTACGATCTTCAGCTTTTTCAATCGCTTCTTTAGTCGCGCCAATCAATTCAACGCCGTATTTTTCCAAAACGCCGTTTTCATCAAGTGCTAATGCACAGTTTAATGCTGTTTGACCACCCATAGTCGGGAGGACGGCATCTGGACGTTCTTTTTCAATGATTTGTGCAACCGTTTGCCACGTGATTGGTTCAATATAGGTTGCATCGGCCATTGAAGGGTCAGTCATAATGGTCGCAGGATTCGAGTTGACCAAAATAACGCGGTAACCTTCTTCTCGAAGCGCTTTACACGCTTGTGCACCCGAATAGTCAAACTCACACGCCTGACCAATCACAATGGGACCCGCACCAATAATCAAGATGCTTTTAATATCCGTACGTTTAGGCATTATTCGCTCCTTAATTACTTCTTAGCTGCTTCAATAAGTTCGATGAAATGATCGAACAACGGGGCACAGTCATGTGGACCTGGGCTAGCTTCTGGGTGACCCTGAAAGCTAAATGCTGGTTTGTCCGTACGATGAATTCCTTGGTTTGTACCATCAAACAATGAACGATGTGTCACTTTTAAGTTGGATGGTAAGGTACTTTCATCAACAGCAAAACCGTGGTTTTGGGAGGTAATCATCACGGTACCGTGATGTGGGCTAAGAGGATCAAGGTTTTGTACAGGATGGTTAGCACCATGATGACCATGATTCATTTTCATGGTTTTGGCACCTGAAGCAAGTGCTAAAATTTGATGGCCTAAACAAATACCAAATACTGGTAGATGTGTGGTTTCAACAATAGTTTTTACTGCTTCAATGGCATAGTCACATGCTGCTGGATCACCAGGACCATTTGATAAGAACACGCCATCTGGATTGAGTGCGAGTACTTTTTCAGCAGGGGTTTGTGCTGGAACCACAGTCAGTTTACATCCACGGTCGGCAAGCATACGCAAGATGTTGGTTTTGACACCGTAATCGTATGCAACGACATGATACTTTAATTCAGGTTGACTAAAACCTGTCCCTAATTCCCATGAACCTTCAGTCCACTCAAAACCAGTTGGATCGCAACATTCTTTGGCAAGATCTAGACCATTTAAACCACCAAAGGCACGTGCTTTTGCCAAAGCTTCTTCTTCAGTAATATTTTCACCAGCAAGAATACAGCCATTTTGCGCACCTTTATCTCGCAAAATACGTGTCAATTTACGGGTATCAATATCTGCAATCGCAACGACATTATTGTGTTGTAAGTAGTCGCCTAATGATTGCTCTGCACGGAAATTGCTATGGAGTAGGGGAAGATCACGAATGATTAAGCCATTAGCCCATACTTTATGAATACGTCCAGATTCAGTATCTTCAGTATTGCATCCAGTATTACCAATGTGAGGATAAGTTAATGTCACTAGCTGTTGTGCATAACTTGGGTCGGTCAGAATTTCTTGATAGCCAGTCATGGCTGTATTAAAAACGACTTCACCAGTCGTTGATCCCGTTGCACCAATAGACGTACCTTTAAAGATCGTTCCATCAGCAAGGGCTAAAATGGCGGGGGTGCTCAAACCAAAGCTCCTGAATTAAAACCACAAAAATAGGGCTGTAAAAAAGCGAGTAGACATAAAAAAAGGCCGGCTGTCTTTCAAAAACACGCCCTCCTTTTGGTCTGCTCGCTTATAACTTAACAGCGCATTATACGCATGAAGCCCTCACAAGTCTACGAGTTTTAACTGAAATCCATGCTTATTTCGGCATTTAAAAAAATCATGCTTTTTTATCGGAATTTTGTTGAAAGTAAAAATTGTCTAACAATTTACATGTTGAGTAAATGTTGATCGATTTACACTAGGGACTGTCATAATTCAAAAAGAAGAGGGTAAGCGTATGCCAGCAAAAAAACCATTAAAGGCGGTGGTTGAAGAACATCAACAACAAGTTGAACAGCTATATACTGAAACGACAGCTCAGGTTAAAGAAGTTCTAAATGAAACGCAGGAAAAAATTGAAGCTGAAGCGAAAGAATTGAATCAGACTTTTCAAACTCAATTTTCACATCTTAAAGAAGATGTGTTACAACGTGTCGATGTTATCAAATCTCAATTTAACAATTCACAAGGTGATCTAACTGAACTTGGGGATGTGATTAAAAAAGAGTTTGGAACATTGGTAGAGGATCTAGGCAAAGTTGGTCGTGAAATTAAAGATGATTTGAGTCAAATCACTTTAAAGCACAAAGATACTTTAACAGATGTCCTAAAACGCTCAAAAGAACATGCTGTTGAAGCATGGAATAAAGTACGCGAAGGCTAAACGCTCTAGCAACTGACCAGTAAGAGTACATGACTTTTACTGGTTGTTTTGCAAATAATCTCTAATGCTTAAAAATCATGCAGCCAATCACGTTTATTATGAAAATCAGCAGTAGGACTACTATGTTGCATGGCATAAAAATGCATGCCCTGTGAAGTATTGAGAACTGCGGATAAACCCACATATAGATCTGGCCATTTGAGTTGATACTTCTGCATAAACTCAGCTAAATCTAAACTGACATTCAAACCATAATGGGTTCTTTTAAGTTGATTTAACTCAATGTCATAAGCTGCTAGGGGCGGTAAATTTTCAGGATAACGATATTCTTCAAACTGATAAGCCTGCCATGCTTCAGATGGAGACAAATTAATCTCGCGATAATAATCCTGATTTTTAACCCCAATAAAAATTTCATAACAAGTTTGTTCCCATAAAAAATCACGACGCGGGTGAGCCGCAACCTTTTCAGGCCAAACCATCAAATGATTAGGATCACGTAGCCAATAACCAACATTGAGGGTAAAGGGAGATTGTTGTTCAATCGCTCCGACCAATGAAATTGAGTCAAAACGATCAAAGGACATCAATTCATAACTTGCCATAATGGGAATCGATTTATTTGGCTAAATGTGCGTGACGAACGAGATTGGATAAATTAGGATTCTGTTTGGGTGCTTTTTTATAGAGTAATACAATTTTACCAATTTTCTGAACAGCTTCGGCGCCTGTGGCTTTTGCCAGTTCATCGATCACCTGCGCACGGACTTCGCGATCTTCACCAGCAACTTTTACTTTAATCAATTCATGATCGTTTAAAGCACGGTGAGTTTCTTCGATAACGTTTTCAGTTAAACCTTGTCCACCAATCATGACCACTGGATTTAGTGCATGTCCGATTTGACGTAAACGTTTGCGCTCTTGGATAGATAAAGCCGCCATGAAAACTACCTAAATGTAAAAACAACCTAGTATAACTTGCATCCCGCATCTAAGATAGCAGCAAGACGCAGACAAGCCAGATAAAAATACAAAAATATCCGATCATGAACATTGAAAAAAATATAATCAAAGAGAGCTGTTTAGATACATATGCATACTGCAAAATCTGTATTTTTCACGTACAATGACAGGTCAGAAGTTTTTTAATATTTAGTGAGTTATGGCGACACGCATTACCAATCAGAAGTTATCTAAGAGTAGTCGTGCGTGGATGCGGGAACACCTTGATGATCCTTTTGTTAAAAGAGCCCAAAAGGAGGGATACCGTGCCCGTGCCGCATACAAACTTCTTGAAATTCAGGAAAAATATAAACTGATCAAGCCAGGCATGACAGTGGTTGACCTTGGTGCGGCTCCTGGTAGTTGGTCGCAAATCGCAGGGAAACTGGTTGGAAGTAAAGGTCTGGTCATTGCATCTGATATTTTACCTATGGATGCACTTCCTGATGTTACTTTCCTACAAGGTGACTTTCGCGAAGAAGAAGTCTTCGAAAAATTGTTAAATATTTTAAATGGACGTGTTGTAGACATTGTAATTTCAGATATGGCCCCCAATACATCAGGTAATAGGGCTGTAGATCAACCCCGTCAGATTTATTTATGTGAACTGGCTCTTGATTTCGCCCAGAAAGTACTCGGCCCAAATGGACAATTTGTGGTAAAAGTATTTCAGGGTGCTGGTTTCGATGAATTTCGAAAGCAAGTCGTCGACAGTTTTGATGTATTGAAAACTGCCAAACCAGAAGCTTCCCGTGCGCGTTCTAAAGAAGTATTTTTGATCGGGCAGGGTCGTAAAAAGGCAATGCGATAAAGTTTACTTGCCAAGTCGAGAAAAATTGTGCATTTTGTACAATTTCAACTTGTAGCAAGCATTAGACTTGCTGTTTACTAGGGTCTACCCCGTAATGGGCATGATCAAATTAGATTGATAATGGGAATAAAGCTTTGAGCGATCTCTTCAAGAATGCCGTATTGTGGCTAATAATACTTGGTGTTCTGATTTTGATTTTCAGTAACATCAGTGACCGCAATAAACCATCAGCAATGAATTATTCAGAATTCGTCGCTGCGGTGAATGCTGGTCAAATTAAGCAAGTCACTATTGATGGTTTAAATATTAGTGGTGAAAAAACCAACGGCTCTCATTTTGAGACAGTACGTCCGCAGGTTGAAGACACCGAGCTTTTACCAAGCCTGAACAAAAATAACGTTGTGGTTGAAGGAACAGCACCTCAACGTCAAGGCTTGTTGATGCAACTTCTCATTGCTAGTTTTCCTGTACTTCTCATCATTTTGTTATTCATGTTCTTTATGCGAAATATGGGTGGGGGAGCTGGTGGCAAGAACGGACCAATGAGTTTTGGTAAGTCTAAGGCCAAGATGCTTTCAGAAGACCAGATTAAAGTGACATTTAAGGATGTTGCTGGTTGTGATGAAGCTAAACAAGAAGTAGTTGAAATTGTTGACTTTTTGAAAGATCCTGCCAAATTCAAACGCTTAGGTGCAACTATTCCTCGTGGTGTACTAATGGTAGGACCACCGGGAACAGGTAAGACTTTATTAGCCAAAGCGATTGCGGGTGAAGCTAAAGTTCCATTCTTTAGTATTTCTGGTTCTGACTTTGTTGAAATGTTTGTGGGTGTGGGTGCATCTCGTGTGCGTGACATGTTCGAACAAGCCAAACGTCATGCGCCTTGTATCATCTTTATTGATGAGATTGATGCTGTAGGCCGTCATCGTGGTTCAGGTACAGGCGGTGGGCATGATGAACGCGAGCAGACGTTGAACCAAATGCTGGTTGAAATGGATGGTTTTGAAGGTAATGAGGGCGTGATCGTCATTGCTGCAACCAACCGTGCTGATGTTTTGGATAAAGCCTTATTGCGTCCTGGTCGTTTTGATCGACAAGTTATGGTGGGTTTACCTGATATCAATGGGCGTGAGCAAATTCTCAATGTTCATTTGAAAAAACTTCCTTCGGTTACAGGTGTAGACCTAAAAGTTTTGGCGCGTGGTACACCTGGATTTTCTGGTGCACAATTGGCAAATCTTGTAAATGAAGCAGCTCTTTTTGCAGCTCGTCGTAATAAAAATACGGTGGACATGCATGATTTTGAAGATGCTAAAGACAAGATATATATGGGGCCTGAGCGTAAATCGATGATTCTTCGTGAAGAAGAGCGTCGTGCTACCGCGTACCATGAGTCTGGACATGCGATTGTTGCTGAGACTTTGCCGGGTACCGATCCTGTGCATAAAGTAACGATTATGCCACGTGGATGGGCATTGGGTGTGACTTGGCAGCTACCTGAACAAGACCAGATTAGTCATTATAAAGATAAAATGCTCAATGAAATTTCGATTTTATTTGGTGGTCGTATTGCTGAGGAGATTTTTATCAATCAGCAATCAACGGGTGCTTCAAATGACTTTGAGCGTGCAACTAAAATGGCGCGTGCGATGGTTACCAAATATGGTATGTCGGATAAACTAGGTGTAATGGTTTATGAAGACGAAAATCAAAATGGTTTCTTCGGTAACGTTGGAAGTCGTACTATTTCGGAAGCTACTCAGCAACAGGTTGATCAGGAAGTACGTCGTATTCTTGATGAACAATATAAAGTTGCATGGGATATTCTTGAAAGCAACAAGGATAAAGCTCATGTTATGGTCAAAGCACTTCTGGATTGGGAAACGATTGATCGTGAGCAGGTACGTGACATTATGGAAGGTCGTGAACCACGTCCACCAAAAGTCTATGTTGCTGAAAATCCAGTGGTTGATTTGGATCCGCCTGGTAGTGGTCCCTCAACACCACCTCCATTACCCTCTATGAGTTAATGATCTGATGAATATATAAGAGCTGCTTCGGCAGCTCTTTTTATTTGGATATTATTCAGCTAGACGTTGAGTTAAATCCATCCTTTTATTGGAACATGCTGCTAAACTTTAGTTGGACTTTAGGAGTAAGAAAATGCGTTTAATGCCTTTACCTCAGCGAAAACTCAAGTGCGGCCGGCATCAACTTGATTTATCTCAACCAAAGGTGATGGGCATTTTAAATGTTACTCCTGACTCATTTAGTGATGGTGGTCAGCATAATCAAAAACAGCAAGCCTATGCATATGCTATGCAAATGATTGAAGATGGAGCTTCTATTATTGATATTGGTGGGGAATCTACACGCCCAGGAGCTTCACCAGTTGAGATTAAGGAAGAAATTTGCCGTGTAGTACCAGTGGTTGAACTATTGGCCAAAGAAGATGTCATTTTATCGATTGATACAAGCCAGCCTGAAGTCATCAAAGCCGCTGTTGAAGCTGGAGCACATATCTGGAATGATGTTCGTGCTTTAACTCGTCCAGAGGCCTTGGAGACTGCAACAGCATTAGATATTCCCGTCATGATTATGCATATGCGTGGAGAGCCGACTACGATGAATCAGTTGGATCACTATGTCGATGTAACCTTGGACGTGATGCAGGAATTACGGCAACGAATTGATGATGCACTGCTTGCAGGAGTGAAATCAGAAAATATTATTATTGATCCAGGATTTGGGTTTGCTAAAAATGCCCAACAAAACTTACAACTCTTAAATGAATTCTGGAAACTTAATGAGTTGGGGTATCCTATTTTATCTGCATTATCACGCAAACGTTTTATTGGTGAAGCATTGGGTGGAGCAAATGCTCAGCAACGTGCGGTCGGGAGTGTTACAGCACATTTGTTAAGTATTCAGCAGGGAGCCTCGATTGTGCGTGCACATGATGTCAAAGCAACGGTAGATGCTATTCGGGTTTGGCAGGCAATGCTAGAGGTTTAATAAAAACAAAGCATAATGAGGAATTTTATATATTTCAGAAAAACAATTCAGTTGTTTGAGAAGATGAAGTTTTGAGTGTTTGGAGATAAGGTTGAAAATTTAGCATATGTTAATTTACTGATCAATTCTTCAGTTGATTAGTAATATTTATGATGCAAATTCATCCTTTTGCTTTTATGATTTTTATTGCCTCTATTATTTTGGATATTTTTTTTCTTATTCTAGCGATTTTTTATGCAGATAGACTATTTGTATTTATTGCAATACTATTGCTTGCTGTTGCTTGGCTTATTTATAAAGAATATCAGTTATACCTTGAGCTTCTTGAAGATTGGGGGAGAATTTAATCTCAGGATATGTTATAAGCAGCGCGGAATTTTAATATTGTTAAGTATTTATTCATGTTGAACGATCTTCTTCTCCCTATGTTTGATGATGACTATTATCCCCAGATTTTGGTCGCTGAAATTAAGCAATATATCGTTGATTTCTCCAAAAAAATTCAGGTCTCTGTTAAAGAGGAATCTGAGATTTATCAATTTGCAAATTTGACCTTATTAAAAATTAATGAGATGAAGGCTGAATTTGAAGATCTGGATTCGAGTCTGGATGACACTGCAACTGATTATATTGCTGAAGCAATGATGATGGTTGTACAGAATGCAGGATATATGGATATAGATTTAGAAGAGCTGGTTGCTCGTAGAGAATGGTAATAACCACTCTCTATGTTATTTCTTTTCAATATTTTAGGCATAAAAAAACCAGCGCTTGCTGGATTCTTTATTAACACCATTTTAATTATTTTAAAATGGTGCCCGGGGCCGGACTCGAACCGGCACGCTTTGTGGGCGGGGGATTTTAAATCCCCTGTGTCTACCTATTTCACCACCCGGGCATGACGGCAATAATAGAGGAACTCCCTATTATTGGCAAGAATATCCTGAATTATTTGTAGATTTTTCAGGCAACTACTCCCTATTTAATCATTAGGGATTTAGTGCGCAGATGAGTCTGCCAATATTCTCACAACTTGTGCTAAGGTTTTTTGAACCATTTTCAAGTGCTGTTTCGAGATCGCTGCATTGATTCAGAATCCCAAAAATTGCCGTGATTCCTTCTTGATAAAGTGTTTCGATTCCTTTGCCAAGATATCCAGCGCAAACAAAGACGGGTTTGTTGTATTGTTTGGCAATACGGGCAACTCCAATTGGAGTTTTTCCAAATTTGGTCTGAAAGTCGATGGCACCTTCACCTGTAAAAACATAATCGGCTTGCTGAATAGCTTGTTTTAAATTTGTGTGTTCGATAATGGTTTCTACACCAGATTGAATTTTGGCTGGGGTAAATGCTAAAAGACCAGCAGCGAGGCCACCAGCAGCTCCAGCACCTGCTGTATCTTTAACTTTAATATTGAGCTGTTTTTCAATTAAATCAGCAAAATGGGTGAGATTAGATTCAAGTTTTTCAATCATTTCAGCGTTTGCACCTTTTTGCGGGCCAAAAACTCGTGTGGCTCCTTCATCACCGAGTAAAGGGTTGCTCACATCATTAGCAATGATAATTTCAACGTTTTTCAAGCGAGGATCAAGCTGATTAATGTCGATTGCTTGAATTTGGTCAAGGTAACCGCCTCCAAGATTTACTATTTGTTGATTGTGATCCAGAAATTTTGCCCCTAAAGCAACGGCCATTCCCATACCTGCATCATTAGTAACACTTCCTCCTAGGCCAATAATGATTTGAGTGACACCATGATCAAGTGCGGCACGAATCATTTCACCCGTACCAAATGTTGAAGTCAGTAAAGGATTGCGTTGTTTGGGGGAGAGTAGGTGAATGCCATTGGCCTTAGCCATTTCAATCACGGCAGTTTTTCCGTGATTAATTAAGCCAAAATAAGTCGAAATCTGTTGAGAAGTTAATGGACCTGATACGTTGAGATTGATTCTTTGGCCTTGTTTTGCATCAACCAGTGCATCTACAGTACCTTCACCACCATCCGCCATGGGACACAAAATAAAACGGGCGTCTGGAAATATGCTTTGTAAGCCTGTTTGCATGGCGTGACAGGCTTCAAGTGCTGTCATGCTTTCTTTAAAAGAATCTGGTGCAAGCACAAAGGTTTTGGGCATTTTCAAGACTACTAATTTTAGTGGGTATTCAGAATATAATCGAATTTAAGATAACATTGCTTCAATGTAATATTCAATTTTTTAATTGGGCTGTAAAAGTGAGTACAAATGATAAAGATTGAACAATGATCGATCGAGTAGTCTTTGCTGGGTGTTATGGGTGACTGAGTTTTGTTCTTGGCTTTACTGTGCCTTGTTGATTATGCAGTCTGTTAATACGGCATAAATTTCTTAATTATTGTATTTATCACGGGGAGTGTATGGTGTTATAAACATCGTTTTATCCTCATTTATGATTCGATTTTTATAAAAGTCTAGCGCTGGTTCTAATTATAAGAAAGCTGTTATAAATGCTAGGCATAAAAAAACCAGCGTCTGCTGGATTCTTTATTGACACCATCTTAATCATCTTAAGATGGTGCCCGGGGCCGGACTCGAACCGGCACGCTTTGTGGGCGGGGGATTTTAAATCCCCTGTGTCTACCTATTTCACCACCCGGGCTTGACCAAATTTGGAGGCGGAGGTCGGAATCGAACCGGCGTACACGGAGTTGCAGTCCGCTGCATGACCACTCTGCCACCCCGCCATCATTTGGTGATGCACATATTAGCAAGCTTCACAAAAAAAACAATAGTGATTTCAGCGAATATGCACAGAAAAACAACATCTAAAATAAAATTGGCTCAATTATCATGTATCATTTGCAAAATCGAATTCATATCTACTTTGGAGATGTGCTGTGGCATTGGTTCTTGATGGTCGTGCATTGGCAAAACAAATTGAAGCTGACTTGCTTACACGTGTAGAAGCATTAAAGGCAAAATCTGGACGTACCCCAATTTTGGCTACCATTTTGGTTGGAGATGATGGTGCATCTGCAACGTATGTGCGAATGAAGGGCAATGCTTGTCGCCGCGTAGGAATGGATTCACTCAAAATTGAATTAACGCAAGACACGACTACAGAGCAACTTTTAGCGGAAATTGAAAAACTAAATGCAAATCCAGATGTACATGGAATCTTGTTACAGCATCCTGTGCCTGCTCAAATCGATGAGCGTGCTTGTTTTGATGCTATTTCTCTGGCAAAAGATGTGGACGGTGTGACGTGTTTAGGCTATGGCCGTATGGCAATGGGCGAATCTGCATATGGTTCTGCAACACCCGCGGGAATTATGACTATTCTAAAAGAAAATAAGATCGAAATTGCAGGCAAACATGCGGTTGTGGTTGGTCGCTCAGCAATTTTGGGTAAACCAATGGCAGCGATGCTACTTGAAGCGAATGCTACAGTGACTATTTGTCATTCGCGCACTCAAAACCTCGCTGATTTTGTAAAACAGGCAGACATTATTGTGGGTGCAGTGGGCAAGGCTGAGTTGATTCAAAAAGATTGGATTAAACAGGGCGCGGTTGTGGTTGATGCTGGTTTCCATCCACGTGATGGTGGCGGCGTAGGTGATATTCAATTAGTAGGCATTGAAGAAGTTGCGTCTGCTTATACTCCTGTACCAGGTGGGGTAGGACCAATGACCATTACCACTTTGATTCGTCAAACTGTTGAAGCTGCTGAGAAAGCTTTAGCTTAAGATGAGCTGTTCATTTCAATTTTCAAAAGCGCCTCAGCATTTGCTTGAGGCGCTTCATCATGTCATTCCTCACTGTGAATTAATGGCACAACAGTTGCCTGAAACGCCTATTTCACTTTGGTTGATCCCACCTGTGTTTCCCACTGATCGATTGGATGATGAGGTGATTCGACGCATATGGAATGACACGCCCTATTGGATTTTCTGCTGGGCATCTGGTTTAGCGATGGCACAATGGTTGCTGGCAGAACCAGAACATGTCAAAGATAAAGTGGTCTTGGATTTTGGTGCGGGCTCGGGTGTCGTGGCGATTGCTGCAAAAATGGCTGGTGCTAAACGTGTGATTTGTTGTGATATTGATCCAGTAAGCCTAAATGCCTGTCGTGAGAATGCACTGCTCAATGACGTTGAGCTTGAGTATCTGGATGATTTATACAAGACAGAACAAGTGGATATATTGCTTGCTGCCGATGTGTTATATGACCAATGTAACCGTTTTTTTCTGGATGAGTTTTTAAAGTTTGCATCCGAAGTATGGGTGGCCGATAGCCGGGTCAAAAATTTTAGTCATCCTAAATATATTAAAATTGATGAGCGCAGCGCCACTACATGGCCTGATCTGGATGAGGCTAAAGAGTTTCGTAATGTTAGTTTTTATAAAACGCTGTAATATTTAAATTTACAGCGTTTTCTTTAGATTTTATGAGCAGGTATAGCGTACAACTTTAAGGGTACTTGGTTTGGTATCTAGCGCTTGACGGGTTGCGTAGCCTTCGCTGTTATTTAGGCTAGGAGAATCCATTAATCCTACAGACATTCGTGAATTGCCTACTTGTAAGCCATCAGGAGTTGATTGTGACGCGGCTGGATTTGCAATTTCGTTAATACTTAAAATTGATAATTTATACGTTTGTGTCGTGCCTAAAACTTGTTGGCAGGCGCGTTGTAATTTTCGCTCGTCAAGTTCCTGATTAGAGCGCCCTGCAAGTGTGTAAGCTAGCGTCGCAGACGTTGCTGTTTTATTTTCAACTTGATAGCCTGTATTACCATTGTATTGACGAGGTGTACTCTGACACGCACTTAATGCAATGACACTCCCTGAAATTAAAAATAATACTGTTTTTTTCATGAGGTTGTTCCTTCTAATCGTATTCAAATAAGCAGTCGTGTTTTTTATATTTTAAGCATTTACGCGTTTAAACAAACGATAAAATTGTATTAACTTTAAAACAAATAAAGATACATTAAAAATACACTCATCTGATCTCACTGAAATGCTTTTACTTTGTGTTCAAATTTGCTAACTTCAAATCATCTCGATTAAATACGATGATAATAATAAAAAAGGGGAATCGAATATGACATCTCATTTTAATGATCTTCCTTTTTATGATCTGGCGGTGATAGGAGGAGGGATTAATGGTGTAGGTATCGCCAATGATGCTGCAGGACGAGGATTATCTGTTTTTTTATGTGAAAAAGACGACTTTGCCAGTCATACTTCATCTGCCAGTAGCAAACTGATTCATGGCGGCTTGCGCTATTTAGAACATTTTGAATTTCGTTTAGTTCGTGAAGCACTTGCGGAACGTGAAATATTAATGGCAAAGGCTCCCCACATTATTCGTCCTCTGCGTTTTGTTTTGCCACATCGCCCACATTTACGTCCTGCATGGCTTATTCGGTCAGGATTATTTTTGTATGATTATTTGGGGAAGCGAGAAAAGCTGCCAGCCTCTAAACGTTTGGTATTGGATCATCATGGCCCATTAAAACACGATATTGTTTTAGGATTTGAATATTCAGATTGCGCTGTAGATGATGCGCGATTGGTTATTTTAAATGCCATTCAGGCTCGAGAAAAAGGCGCAGAATTGCAGATAAGGACTGAATGTATTGCTGCGGAAGTGATAGATGGTATCTGGTTATTAACTTTGAGACAGCAACAAACGCAATATCAAATACGAACCAAAGCCTTGATCAATGCAGCAGGGCCGTGGGTTGAACATTTTATAAAAGAGACGTTAAAGCTAAATTCACCTTATAAAATTCGTCAAATTCAGGGAAGTCATCTGATTGTGCCTAAACTTTATGAGGGCGATTATGCCTATATTTTACAAAATGAAGATCGGCGCATTGTATTTACTATTCCTTATCTGCATGAATATACGCTGATTGGAACAACTGACCAAATTTATCAGGGTGATTTAGAGCAAGTTGAAATCACGTCGAATGAAATTGAATATTTACTTGCCGTCGTGAATTTACATTTTGAGCAGAGTATCACCCAAGCCGATATTATTGAAACATTTTCAGGAGTTCGGCCCCTTTGCGATGACGAGTCGGATCAACCTTCAGCGGTAACTCGTGATTATACTCTGGCAATGACTACGTTGAATGGGTCGCCCCCGTTATTATCCATATTTGGTGGCAAGCTTACGACTTACCGGAAGCTTGCCGAAGCTGCGCTGGATGAATTGAGTCCTTATTTTTCAGAAATGCAGACACAATGGACTGAGCACGAGCCCTTACCAGGTGGTGAGCATTTTAAAGGTCTGGATAGCCTGATTCGAGGTATTCAATTACGAATTAAAAATATTCCAACCGAAATTGCAACACGTTGGGCGAGTAGTTACGGTACTCGTGTGTGGCAATTGCTTAGAGGAGTCGATTCTTTGGATGATTTTGGAATATATTTTGAACATAGTCTCTATCAACTTGAAGTGGATTACCTTATCAAAGTCGAGTGGGCGCAATCAGTAGATGATATTTTGTGGCGACGCAGCAAGCTAGGGTTAAAGTTTGATAAGACTCAAGTGATGGTATTAGATAATTATCTTCAAAATGTTTTGGGCAACCAACGAAGCAAGATTGCTTAAAGTGAAAGCGGCATAAAAATTTATTTATGCCACTATAAAACATAATGTATAAAGCGTTAGATCTCTTTGCCGCCGACGTTTTGGCAATTAACATTCGATGTCGTCCATCGCACCGCTGTACCAGTTGCTACAGGGCGGACAACACGCCATGGCCAAAAGCCAAAACGTTGACTCGCATTGTAGTCTACGATAGCGTCGGCATTGAGTTTTTTCGCTGTATTTCCTAATTTGGGATAAAGTTCTTCTACACTTCCATATGTGCCTTTTGCAACTTTTACACGCTTAACAACGACATATTGTTGTGATGGAATTCCATCAATGAGGCATACCCCAAAATGATGGTTTGCTTTTTCAGTTGCTGTTACTGCATGGGACGTGCCACAAAAAATAAATAAAGACAAAGTAGAAAGAATAAACTTTTTCATTGTTTGTTTCTCGTTGGATGTAAAAAAATAAATTTTAAATTATGAGTATTTTAAAGACTTTACTTCGAAATTTCTTAGCATATAACACATACTAAAACAGGCCATTATATGGCCTGTTTTATAGATTTTTGATCTTTATTTAGTGGTTTTTAACCGCATTTAATAACGCTTCTTGACGCTCTTTCAATGCTTGTGGTAAACGATCGCCAAGTTTGTTGAATAACTCAGTATGGCTCTCAATTTCGGTAATCCACTGATCTTTGTCTTGTGCTGTAATCAATTCAAATTCTTCTTTAGAAAAATCTGTACCAGCCCAGTTTAAATCATCGTAAGTTGGAACATAACCAATTGGTGTTTCAACAGCATTGGCACGACCTTCAACACGATCGATCATCCACTCAAGTACACGCATGTTCTGACCAAAACCAGGCCATACAAAGTTGCCTTCAGCATCACGACGGAACCAGTTTACGTTGAAGATTTTTGGCAATTTATTACCAGCAGCTTCAGCCTTTTCACCCACTTGCTGACCTACTTCTAACCAGTGCTGGAAGTAGTCTGCCATGTTGTAACCAGTGAATGGAAGCATTGCAAATGGGTCACGACGTACGACACCTTGCTGACCAACAGCGGCCGCAGTTGTTTCAGACCCCATAGTCGCTGCTTTATATACACCATCGATCCAGTCAAAGGCTTCAGAGACTAAAGGTACAGTATCGGCACGACGACCACCGAAGATGAACGCAGAAATTGGAACACCTGCTGGATTTTCCCAGTCAGCGTCAATTGAAGGACATTGGCCTGCTGATACAGTGAAACGTGCATTAGGATGAGCTGCCTTTTCACCGTTAACGTGTGGTTGGCCTTTCCAGTTGGTTAAATTTGCTGGAACTTCTTTAGATAAGCCTTCCCACCATACTTCACCGTTATCCGTCACAGCAACGTTGGTATAAATGACATCTTTATGCAATGTTGCCATACAGTTCGGGTTGGTCTTGGTATTTGTACCTGGCGCAACGCCGAAGAAACCAGCTTCTGGATTGATTGCATATAAGCGACCATCTTCACCTGGCTTGATCCATGCAATATCATCACCTACAGTTTCAATTTTCCAGCCTTCATAGCCTGCTGGTGGAATCAACATTGCAAAGTTGGTTTTACCACAAGCAGAAGGGAAAGCTGCTGCGATATAGTGTTTTTCACCTTTCGGGTTAGTTACACCTAAAATAAGCATATGTTCAGCTAACCAGCCTTGTTCACGACCCATTGCAGAGGCAATACGAAGCGCTAAACATTTTTTACCCAGTAGTGCGTTGCCGCCGTAACCTGAACCAAATGACCAGATTTCACGAGTTTCTGGATAATGCACAATATATTTTTCAGGGTTACATGGCCATGCAACATCTTTTTCACCATCTGCAAGCGGCGCGCCTACAGTGTGAACACATGGTACGAATTCGCCATCTGTACCCAATACGTCATAAACAGCTTTACCCATACGTGCCATTTTGCGCATGCTTACCGCAACATATGGAGAATCGGTTAGTTCAATACCAATTTGTGCGATGTGGCTACCCAATGGACCCATTGAGAATGGAACCACATACATGGTACGACCTTGCATTGCGCCATCAAACAAACCGTTTAATTTCGCGCGCATCGCTGCCGGTGCTTCCCAGTTATTTGTTGCGCCCGCATCTTCCTGCTTTTCAGAGCAGATAAAGGTACGATCTTCGACACGAGCAACGTCAGAAGGGTCAGAGTTTGCAAGATAAGAACCTGGATGTTTTTCTTGGTTGAGTGCTTGCATTGTGCCGTTTGCGATCATCAGGTCAATAAGACGCTGATATTCTTCTTCGCTACCGTCACACCACTCGATTTTTGCAGGTTTGGTTAATTTTGCAATTTCTTCAACCCATGCAATAAGCTTAGGATGACGAACGAATTCTGGTGCGTTCACTTGGGTCATGGTGAGGCCTATTTAAAAAACGTACTAAAGTACAAATCTAGATGCAGGGATACAGCAAATAGATGAAGTAAAAAAAAGTGGCGCTATTAAAGCATAAATTGATGAAAAAAATAAGACTAAAGACTAAATTAGAGTTTTAGGTCAAAAAACAGGTTAATTTTTTAAAAAACATGCATTTAACTTATTTAAGGTGCCGTTAATATATGTATTAATATGGGTAATATATATTATTTTAATTTAAAATATATTTAAAAATTAATAAGTTAATTTAAAATTAAACTTGAGAATAATTATCGATTAAATAAATGGTCATCATTTAAATTTTACATAAAGCGTATTTTATTTGACTAATTCTTGGACAAAAATAGGAGAAATCATCAGCTTAGAATGATAAAAATGCCGCCACTTCGACCACTATCCATCATTTATAACGAAAAGTCTGGGTTCCATGCAGCCAATAAAGAAGGAGTATATGAGCAAATTATGACGATTTTTACTCATCATGATTTCGAGATTCAAGTGTTTGAGCTCGGTGTCGAAGATAATTTTGATGATTTTATGCAGCAGGTTCTTGCTCGCCATACAGGAGAGGAGCGTGGTGTTGTCGTTGCTGCTGGTGGGGATGGAACTTTAAATGCTGTGGCCTCCAAACTAAAAAATACCGATATTCCAATGGGAATTTTACCCTTAGGCACTTTTAACTACGTGGCTCGTGTTTTGGGTATTCCGCAAGATTTACTTCAGGCAGCGCAGGTGATTGCTACAGGTGTACCACGTTCTGTTCATGTTGCTACAATTAATGATCGTATTTATTTAAATAATGCGAGTTTAGGTTTATATCCTTTATTTATTCAAAAAAGGGAACACTATAACCAACGCTTTGGGCGTTTTATTTTTAATGCCTATACCTCGGGTTTAGATGTGCTTATTCGTGATCATAAAGAGCTTAAATTATCAGTAACAGTGGATAAGCAAGTTTATCCGGTGAAAACACCCTTGATTTTTTTTGGTAATAATCAGTTGCAACTGCAAGAAATGAATTTACACATTGCTGAATGTGTGGCAGAAGGGCGTGTTGCAGGCGTTGTGGTAGCCAAAAGTGATAAATTAAGTTTATTTCGGATGCTCTTTCAATTGATCAAAGGAGATCTTGAGCATGCTAGAGATGTTTATAGCTTTAGTGCCGATCAGGTTATCGTGGAATCAAAAAGTAAAACTTTAACTGTTGCTATTGATGGGGAAATTGAAGAGTTAAGCACGCCATTAAAATTTGGTGTGGTAAAGAATGCTTTAAATATTATGGTACCTGATCATGTTATTGCATCTGTCTGATTTGCATTTTGGTACAGAAAAGCAAGAATGTCTGACTGCAATCCAAAAGTTCTGTCTGGAGCAACAACCAGAACTAATCGTAGTAAGTGGTGATTTAACCCAGAGAGCAAAATTTATTCAGTTTTATAGCTGTCGGCAGTTTTTGGATTCACTTCATATTCCTTATATTGTCGTTCCGGGAAATCATGATATTTCTTTATATAATTTGTGGAATCGTTTTTTTTCTCCATTTGTACGGTATCAATTCTTTTTTGGTGAACTCGAGCCTACTCTGGAAACTGAACATTTTTTTATTGTGGGTGTGAATAGTATTCGTCGACGTTACCATACACGTGGTTATATCTCATTGGAACAAATTCAGCGAACCAATGAAATCCTTAAACATGCACCTGATCAGAAGTTAAAACTGGTCGTTCTACATCAGCCTTTTTATACTCCGCCCGATGATCCACACGGGATTAAAGATTGTCCAGTTTTAGGGCGGATGGCATTAGAAAACTGGAGCAGAAGCGGTTTGTTTGGAGTGTTACATGGACATTTACATAAAACTGCAGTTTACAATTTAACCGAAATTTATCATCTGAAAGTTGATCATCCTGTTTATGATATTCATGCAGGGACAGCGACGTCTTATCGTTTGCATAAAGGGCTGCCTAATAGTTTTAATACAATTTTAAATGATGGCTCTATTCAGCATTACTGGTTCGATGAAAAAGCACAATCTTTTGTTTTGCGCATTGATTCGGTAGTGAAAAACCATAAAGATGCCTGAGTGATTAAAAAAAATACAAAAAATAGCATTTTTTTTGATTTTTCCCCTTGAAGCGTTTTTTTCCATCCCCACAAAAGTGTCATCAAATTCATTTTGATGGTTGCTAAAGGAATAATGACGGCAAGCATCATTTATCAAATCATAGACTTAGTCTGATGGAGTTATTTATGAGCAACATTCGTCCATTACATGACCGTGTAGTAATTCGTCGTGTTGAAGAAGAAACAAAAACGGCTGGCGGAATTTTATTGCCAGGTTCTGCTGCTGAGAAACCCGCTCAAGGTGAAGTTATCGCAGTAGGTAATGGTCAAATCACTGACAACGGCGTACGCGCTTTGGACGTAAAAGTAGGCGATAAAGTGTTATTTGGTACTTATGCAGGTACAACTGTAAAAGTAAATGGCGACGAATTTTTAATCATGAAAGAATCTGACATTTTAGCCGTTCTTGAAGGCTAATTTTTCACTTTAACTCATTGATAAATCAGATCAAGCATAGATAGAAATATTTGGAGTAAATAATGTCAGCTAAAGACGTTAAATTCGGTGATTCAGCGCGTTCAAAAATGATCGCAGGTGTCAACGTTCTTGCAGATGCAGTGAAAGTGACTTTAGGCCCTAAAGGTCGTAACGTAGTAATCGATCGCTCTTTTGGTGCACCGCACATCACTAAAGATGGTGTCACTGTCGCAAAAGAAATCAGCTTAAAAGACAAGTTTGAAAACATGGGTGCGCAGCTTGTACGCGAAGTATCAAGCAAAACTAATGATATTGCGGGTGACGGTACTACAACGGCAACTGTACTTGCTCAAGCTATCTTAAATGAAGGGATCAAATCAGTAACTGCTGGTATGAACCCAATGGATCTTAAACGCGGTATTGATATTGCAGTTCGTGCTGTAGTAGAAAACATCCGTACCACATCTAAACCTGCAGATGACTTTAAAGCGATTGAGCAAGTGGGTTCAATTTCTGCAAACTCTGATGAGACTGTGGGCAAATTGATTGCTCAAGCGATGGAAAAAGTCGGAAAAGAAGGCGTGATCACAGTTGAAGAAGGTTCAGGCTTTGAAGATGCGCTTGATGTTGTTGAGGGCATGCAGTTCGATCGTGGTTATATCTCACCTTATTTTGCTAATAAACAAGATACTTTAACCGCTGAACTTGAAAATCCGTTCATCTTATTGGTTGATAAAAAAATCAGCAATATTCGTGAATTGATCACCACTTTAGAAGCAGTTGCTAAAACAGGTAAACCGCTTTTAATCATTGCCGAAGATGTTGAAGGTGAAGCGCTTGCAACATTGGTTGTCAATAACATGCGCGGTATTATCAAAGTATGTGCAGTTAAAGCACCTGGTTTCGGTGATCGTCGTAAAGCAATGCTTCAAGACATTGCGATCTTGACGGGTGCGACTGTGATTTCTGAAGAAGTGGGCATGTCTTTAGAACAAGCAACACTTCAAGATTTGGGTACTGCGCATAAAGTAACCGTTTCTAAAGAAAACACTGTAATCGTGGATGGTGCTGGTGATGCCAATGCGATTGCTGAACGTGTTCAACAAATTCGCGCGCAAATCGAAGAATCAACGTCTGAATACGACAAAGAAAAACTTCAAGAGCGTGTTGCAAAACTTGCTGGCGGTGTTGCCGTGATCAAAATCGGTGCAGCGACTGAAGTTGAAATGAAAGAGAAGAAAGACCGTGTGGATGATGCTCTTCATGCGACTCGCGCTGCAGTTGAAGAAGGTGTAGTTGCAGGTGGTGGTGTTGCGCTGGTACGTGCAGTTAATGCATTAGAAGGTCTAAAAGGCATAAACGAAGACCAAACAGCAGGTATCAACATTTTACGTCGCGCTATCGAAGCACCACTTCGTCAAATCGTGGCTAATGCGGGTGATGAACCTTCTGTCGTTGTAAATGCGGTTAAAGCAGGTGAAGGTAACTATGGTTACAACGCTGCGACAGGTGTTTATGGCGACATGCTTGAGATGGGTATTCTTGATCCAGCAAAAGTAACTCGTTCTGCTCTTGAACATGCTGCTTCTGTAGCAGGCTTAATGTTGACGACTGAAGCTATGATCACTGACATTCCAGAAGATAAACCAGCAATGCCAGACATGGGTGGCATGGGTGGTATGGGCGGCATGATGTAAACCGCTTATATATAGTTTAAGTTATATTAATTTAATATGATTTAGACTATAAATTTTTAACTTGCTCATAATGTACCCACGTTTGAGTTTGTAAAAAAGGTCACAAATTTTATTTGTGACCTTTTTAATTTGATACTTGGATGCTTAGCTTTCTTAAAATAAGTTAAAATATCGGTAAGATTTTAACTGTTGAATAAATGAATATTTAAATAAATATGCTTGAAGAAAATTAGGTGTTTATAGTTGTGGAATAAAATCTATTCTATTTTAAGTAATAAAAGAGTTTTCAAGAATGCAGGTAAAAGATAGCTATTAAGATAAATTTTTACCTCAAAAAGATAATTTAAAAATAAAAATATTTTCTTGCTCATAAACTACAAAGATAAAATTTTCTAGAATTATATTTTTAACTGAGACAGCCAGTGTTTGAGCATTCTTTACCTTAAACCATATTTTAAGCTACATGGGGTATTTTTTTAATGACCAATGATATAGCTATGGCGCAAACTCCTCACAAGTGAACTAAAAATAAACTAAGTAAAAATCCTCTGTCTATTTAGACAGAGGATAGCTGACATCATTTCATAGAATTAAAATTTGTATTTTAAGCTGAGCATTCCGTTGATGGGTTCTGCATAAGTATATTCATAAGCTGAATATCCAGAGTAATATGCTTTATCAAATAAATTATTGATATTTAGCTGTCCGGTTAGATTTTTAGAAAAGCTGTATGAAGCCATTAAATCAACGGTTGCATAAGCCTCTTGAGTCACTTTTTTAGCTCCGGAACCTTTATAGCCATCACTTTTCCAGTTTAATCCTGCACCTATACTAAAATCGTTAATACTATATTTTGTAAAAATATTGATATTGCTTCTCGGAGCTTTTGTATTAATTTTTTCTCCATCTTGTTTTATCTCAAAATTTACAAATCCTGCACTTAAATCCCAGTTATCAGTCAGTTTTCCAGTTACTTCTAACTCTATTCCCTTAGATGTTACTCCGTCTTTGGCTTCGTAGATATAATTTCCTACTGAATTTTTCTCCCAAGTATTTTCTGCGTAATTATCTTGCTCTACTCTAAATAAAGTGATGCCCGCATTGAGTCTTTGATCAAAATACTCACCTTTGATTCCGATTTCATAATTTTTCCCTAAAATTGGATCTAAGAGTTTATTATCTTTATTTCTTGCATTTTGAGGTTTAAAAATATCAGTATAACTTGCATAAATAGAGTGGTTATTATTGATATCATAAGTTAAACCGATGAATGGTGTAAGTTCATTGTTAAAATCATAATTCGAATAACCATCATATTTGTTCCATACATCATATTCGTAAGTTGTAAGTCTTCCACCAGCAATAATTTTTAAATCCTCAACTATCTCAAATCTACCCGTTAAATAAAAAGCTGTTTGTTTTGCATCAATATTTTCATATTTCGGTTGAGGATTTGGAGTGTCAGATAAAGAAACTTCACTTCCATTTTGTGTGAAGAAATTATTAATTGTATGAGGTGATCCAATCGTTTTTATTTGAGTATCAATTTTTTGTCTATTATATTGAAATCCTGCGATGATTTCATGTTCTCTGTTGAAAAGTTTAAAAGGTATAGAGCCATAAATATCAAAATTATCTTCTTTTATATCTTGAACATTATTGCCAAAATCTTGATATTTTAACCCTGAACCATCTTTATTTAAACTTCCTGTCCATACGTCTATATATCCATAATGATTGTCATTTTTTATATCATTATGGGTATAAATTGCATTTAATAATATGTCATATGCAAAATATTGTTTAATACCTACAAAGTATGAGTATCTTTCCGAATTCCAATATGACCAATCAGATGAATAATTTTTTGATCTGGAAAACTTTGTTTTTGTGCCATCACTATAAAAAGCAGGCAAGTTCGAAGAATCGCCCTCTATTTTTTCTTTTTCATAGCTTGCACCAGCAGATAAGGTTGTATTATCGCTCATATCTGCATCAAAAACGCCATAAACTAAATCATTTTCATCATGTACTCTATCTTTAAACGTATCAGTTTCTTTGTGACTGGTAACTAGTCGCCCTCTAATACTTCCATCCTCATTCAGGGGAGCGGATAGATCTGCCTTGATTTTATAAGTATCCCAAGTGCCAGCACTGGCATCTATACTGCCAGTAAATATTTTTGAATCTGCATGTTTTCTTACTAGGTTTATAGCACCAGCTGGATTTCCTGCACCATTTGTAAGTCCATTTGCACCTTTTACGATTTCGACCCGATCAAATTTATCCATATTATAATTATTCATCGCATAAATACTGGTAGGCATTGGAATGCCATCCATTTGATAGTAATCTAATTCAAATCCTCTTAATGTATAATATGCTCTATTATCTTGAACTCCTTTATCCGCTCCCACACCAGTCACATTTTTCATTAATGTATCAAAATCATCAATTTTTTTATCTTCAATGAGCTGGTTACTAATGACTGTGACCGATTGAGGCGTTTCTCGGATTGATAAATTGAGTTTAGTTGCGGTACGCATTTTTCCTGTAGTGTAAGAACCTGTGCCTTCCGTTGTACTTGAATCTGCATTTACTGTGATCATAGGTAATTGTGTTGTATTGCTATTTTTTGACGTGGTTGCGGTTACATCAATTTTTTTAAGCTGTCCGACATCTCGGGTTTGTTGTGGCGATTGTGGTTTAGCAATAATGGTATAGCCTGTCGCAGTTTTTTGGAGTTGTAAGCCATGTTGTGAAAGTAGAGTATTAAAACCACTTTCTACATTATATGATCCTTTTAAACCTGTACTCTGTTTACGTTCAAGCAATTTGGCATCATAGGTTAGTAAAATGCCTGTCTGCTCCGCAAATTGATTTACCACTTGAGCAAGTGATCCAGCGGAAATCTGAATATTTTGTACAATCGTTGTATTGGCAAATACTGATGCACTATTGATACTACTAGTAAGTACTGTAACAGCTAATAGACTATGTCTGATTGCAATGCTGAGTAAATTCGCTTTAAATTCTATATGCTTCATTTAACTTCCCCATAGGTAAAAATTGTTTTCTTATTACCTATGCCCCCTGAGAATGAAAAACCCCTCACCAAAATTAAAAATATTTTCATTTTTATTTTAAGTGTATGATTTTATTTAAATTAAATTTATTAATTTTCTTTTAAAGAGATTTTTTTCCAGTAATAAAACTCAGATTCAACTTTGATTGGTAATTGTTGCTCAAGAGAATGTAAGACTTTTTCACTGTCCTGCACTGGGAATACGCCAGAAACTTCTAATCCTGCAATGTTGTGATCATAGCGTAATTTACCTCGATGATAACGATCTAGCTCAGTGATAAATTCTGTGAGTGGCATTTTATAGACATTAAGTGTGCCGCTGCTCCAAGAGCTATACTTTGAATGAAGAGGTTCAATCGGTTGAATGGTTTGTTGGTTAAACAAGACTTGCTGATTCGCCAAAAGATTCGTTTTTTCTTTTGATTTCAGGGTGGTGATTTGTACTTCACCTTCCGTCACGGCAACTACGGTATTTTGATCATTTTGCCGAATATCAAAGTGTGTACCAACATCCTGCATCATGCCGTCACGACCTTGAACCAGAAAAGGTCGGTGCTGTGCGTCATGTCCTACCACAATTTGGATTTCGCCTTTGATTAATTCAATTTTGCGTTTTGACGTATTGTAATCAATGTTAATTGCTGTATTAGTATTTAAAATAATCTGTGATCCATCAGCCAAGCGAATCTGTCTTTGTTCACCCACTTCGGTTTTATAGTCAGCTTGCCATTGCTGCCAAAGTTGGTGTTGCTCAGCCTGATACAACCCCAACATGCTTGTGCCAAATACGAGCAACCAAATGATGGACTTTAGGCTATATTGCCAGAGAGATTTGTCCTTCTGTTCAACTGCTACAATTGCCTGATGGAGAAGAGGGTGTTTAATATTGGCAAGTGAGAAACCAAATTGTTCCAGACATTGCCAAGCGTATTGGTGACTTTGATCTTGTTTTAGCCAGTCTTGAAATTCAGAAAGTTCCTGTTCGCTTATGTCATCTGCTTGCAAACGTACAAACCATTCAGTTGCTTGTTGGCTAATCTCTATTGAAATGTGAGATGAATTTTCTGGAAAAATTGATTTATTTGACATAAATCAAGCAATGTCAAAGGAAAAGATTATCATATGCTAAATTAAATCGGCAAAACAACATTGATGTAAAGCCTTAATGAGATAGCGTTGAACAGTTGCAATAGAAATGTTGAGTTGTTTGGCTGCTTGCGCCTGCGTTAAACCTTCTAATTGAGTCAGGAGAAAAGCCTGTTTCACTATTGTCTCCAAGCCACTTAGACGACGATCGAGTTCGACAATCGCATCTAGCAAAATGATCTGGGTTTCTGGATCTGGTGAATATTCTTCCGGAAGACTTGCAATAAATTCCAAGTAACTTTCTTCAATTTTTTGATGGCGATAAAAATTGCTGACCATACCTTTTGCGATTGTTAATAATAATGCACGAGGTTCTAGGGGAGTAATGGATGTTTTTTTGCTTAATAAACGGACAAAAGTATCTTGAGCAATATCTTCGGCGTATTGTCGATTTGGCATCTTTTTTGATAACCAGCGATATAACCATTGATGATGATCTTTATAAAGATGCTCAACAAGATTCATCATAATTGAACTAAAATAATTAAATAATAATTATTCTCAATTTTAACCTTGTTCTCATCGTTGTGCAATTGTATAAAATGAATGTCTTACTTTATAGAAAAAGGTGAGTTAAATCCCATCATTTTGAGATGAAACTTTGAACAGATGAAGAACTAAACATGCTTCATTATTCTATTCTTTAAGACGAGCACGTTAAAAAACTGACTGTAGCGTTAATTTTTTAATCTAAAATTATTTCATAACGAGATATTTGTATTTAATTAAGCGAACTCTTATCAGAAATCAATGTGTGGTCATTTCTTTAAATCAGATTCTATTTGCAACTGTTCACAGGTGGCCCATAGGTAACGTTCGTTCTCGAAAAAGTCGGTTTGATGGACACAATAAGGCAAATTTATTACAAAAAACTCCCTGTGGATGTAGGAATTTTTGTTTAAAAGTTAATCTAATTTTAAGCTTCTATGTTTATTCTAAAAATTAAGAAATCTAGGCTGTAATTTTTCTTTTGCCATACTTATCACAAAAAAGTATGGTTTTTTTATGCCCATAAAATCATAATCCAAGTCAACGCAATTAAACTCAAGGCGACAAATTGAGCAGCGCTACCCATATCCTTGGCATTTTTAGAAAGTTCATGTTTTTCCAGTGAAATACGATCGACAACTGCTTCAATAGCAGAATTAAAAAGCTCAACGATAATGGCAATGAAACCTACACCAATCAATAAAATTCTTTCGATTACACTAAAGTTTAAACTTAAGTTTATGATTAATAAAATAATATTGAGTAATATAATCTGTCTAAATGCTGCTTCCTGAGTAAACGCTGTTTTAAAACCAGCGATGGAGTAGTTGGTGGCATTTAAAATACGTTTTATGCCGTGTTGACCTTTATAGGGAGATGGAACAGTGGTTTTCATGAAAATTTACCATTAATCAGAATATGGTTTAAAGTTTAAAAAAAATTGCTTAAGACAAAATGAGGATCGTGAGAAATTTCTTTGATTGAAAGCAGGAGATTTATGACCTAGCATTATCTCCTTATTTGACACAGTGATGACAGTTTCATTATTTTTTAATGAAGAACAGCCTGAAATTTCGCAGTCTTTATACATAATCTCCATGATTTATCCGTTTTTTTTTAAGTCTGAAAAATTATATTAAAAAAACTTGTATTTAAATAAAGACTCATTGATTATCAATGAATTATTTAAATTGTTAATCATTCCCATTGAACAATTTTTTATTACACATTTTCGCTCCCTTACATTGGAAGTAAAGCGCTCATGCTCTCCAGATTTTTTATTGATCGTCCCATATTTGCCTGTGTGCTCGCCATTATTGTGATGGCGGTGGGTTTATTTTCAGTTTTAAATTTGCCTGTTGAGCGTTATCCAGATATTGCACCACCGCGTATTACTGTTTCAGCGACCTATAGTGGTGCGGATGCACAGGCAGTTGAAGATAGCGTGACACAAGTATTGGAACAGCAAATCAAGGGAATCGATCATTTACTGTATTTTAGTTCAAGTAGTGATGCCAATGGCAGTAGCCGAATTAGCCTATATTTTGCTCAGGGGACTGATCCTGATGAAGCTCAGGTTCAGGTTCAAAATGCAGTTAATGGCGCGATTAATCGACTCCCAGATGATGTTCAGCGCCAAGGAATCACAGTTCGTAAATCCTTAAGTGATTCATTCATGGTGATTGGTCTAGGGGATCGTTCAGGACGTTCAAGTAACATTGATATTTCGGACTATTTAAGCAATAACTTTGAGCTGAATTTGAGCCGGATTGAGGGAGTGGGTGAGGTCAATGTATTTGGCTCACAGTATGCAATGCGTATCTGGCTGGATCCTATTAAGCTTCGTCAATATCAATTGATGGTGAGCGATGTTCGTACCGCACTGGAAAACCAGAATACCCAAGTAGCAGCTGGAGCAATTGGTGAATTACCAGCCAGTAATGATCAATATCTAAATGCCAAAGTTACTTCAGGTTCGCTACTTAAAACGCCTCAAGAATTTGAAAATATTATTCTTAAAGCCAATCAAAATGGCAGTTTCGTTTATCTCAAAGATGTAGCAAGAATTGAGGTAGGTGCAGAAAACTATCAAGTTTTCAACCGACTTAATGGCTATCCCGGTTCTGGTTTATCGATTTCGCTTGCAGTAGGAGCCAACTTGATGCAAACCGCGAAAGCAGTTTATGCAGAGGTGGATACCCTTAAGAAGAATTTACCTGATGGTTATTTTGTCATTTACCCCCGCGATGATACGCCTTTTGTCAAAGAGTCGATTGCACAAGTGGTTTCTACCTTGGTTGAAGCCATTGTACTGGTCGTATTGGTCATGTTTTTGTTCCTACAAAACTGGCGAGCTACCTTGATTCCCGCGATCACCGTGCCTGTGGTGATTCTCGGTACCTTTGCGATATTGTCGGTCTTGGGTATGAGTATTAATACTCTAACTTTGTTTGCCATGGTTCTAGCAATTGGTCTGTTGGTGGATGATGCCATTGTCGTGGTTGAAAATGTCGAACGAATTATGCATGAGCAACATGTAGATGCTAGACAAGCCAGCATTCAGTCTATGCAAGAAATTGGTGGGGCGCTGGTTGGGATTACGTTGGTGCTTACCGCTGTCTTTATTCCAATGTCATTTTTCAGTGGTGCAACAGGCATTATCTACCGTCAGTTTTCCATTACTTTAGTTGCCGCTATGGGTTTATCCTTAATGGTTGCGCTGATTTTAACCCCAGCATTATGTGCTGTTTTACTTAAGCCGCAAAAAAAACAGTTTCGATGGGCACAATGGTTTAATGGTCGTTTGGAAAAATTAAAGACGCATTATCTGGCTCTCTCTAAAAAATCTATCGATTTTAAATATATTTCTGGCGCAGCTTTTGTTGTATTGGTTTTCAGTTTTATTTTGATTTATCGGGCTTTGCCTACCAGTTTTCTCCCTCAGGAAGATCAGGGAGCCTTAATGGTTCAATTCACCTTGCCTGAAGGTACGCCTCTGAGTAAGACTGAAGAAGTAGGAAAACAGATTTCAGATTATTTTCAAAATACTGAGAAAGAAAACACCAATGGAATCATGGTCATCAATGGTCGTAATTTTTCAGGAACAGGGCAAAATCTGGGGCAAGCTTATGTTTCCCTGAAACACTGGGATGATCGTAAAGGACAGAAAAATAGTGCTCAGCAGATCCGTGCTAGAGCCACTAAATATTTTCTAAAAAACAATCAGGCAAGGATTAATGTCCTGATGCCTTCGGTAATTCGCGGGTTAGGTAATTCAGATAAAGTTGATTTCTGGATACAGGATGTGAAGGGTTTAGGGCGTGAGAAATTGATTGCCGCCTTTCAAAATCTTCAACAGAAAAGCGAAACCACACAGCAAGTCACGAATGTCGATAAAAAAAGTAATGACGATCAGGCGGTGTTGAATATCAAGATTGATCATCGAATTGCCATGGCAAATGGGGTGAATGTTAATGATATTAACCAAACCTTATCGACTGCATGGAGTGGAACCTATGTGAATGACTTTATTGATCGTGGACGCATTAAACGCGTTTATTTGCAAGGTGATGCACCATATCGTTCTAAACCCGAAGATTTAAGCTACTGGTTTGTCAAAAATGCACAAGGCCAAATGATTCCGTTTAACCAGTTTAGTTCGGTACAATGGCAGGGCGCGCCGCCTTTATTAGAGCGCTTTATGGGTTATCCATCTATTGAACTTGAAGCTGATGCTGCTAATGGATTTAGTTCAGGTCAGGCTATGCAGCAAATCGGCACAATGGTAGAACAAATGCCAGATATTGGTTTGGCGTGGAGTGGATTATCCTATCAGGAATTACAATCCAGTAATCAGGCGGTCTGGTTATATGTGATCTCAATTGCATTTATCTTTTTATGTTTGGCTGCACTCTATGAGAGCTGGTCTATTCCGACTGTAGTGATGATGGCTATTCCCTTAGGGATTGGTGGAACTATCCTGTTTAGCTACTGGTTTAACTTTGCCAATGATATTTATTTCCAGATAGCCTTACTGACAACGATCGGGTTGTCTTGTAAAAATGCCATTCTGATGGTTGAATTTGCTGCAAATTTACAAGAGCAGGGCGCAAGCGCAATGGATGCAGCGTTGAAATCCGCTGGATTACGCTTACGTCCCATTCTTATGACGTCGCTTGCTTTTGGCGCAGGTGTTGTCCCGCTCATGTTTTCTAGTGGTGCTGGTGCATTAAGTCGTCAGGCCATCGGTTATAGTGTATTTGGCGGAGTTTTATTTGGGACTATTCTAGTTTTAATATTTATTCCCTTTATGTATGTTCTGATCCGGACGGTTTTTAAATATCAGGCTAAAAGAACTTAATTGGATTAAACGTGAATAGCGTAAAGTGAGAAATCTAAATGATATAAATCTCGTGATTAAAAGATTATTTAATTTTTCCGTTACGCTTTTAATATGTATTCAATGATTTAATTCGAGTAAAAATAATATCAAGCCAGACAGAATAGTCTAATGCTTATTCTGAAGTGGCGTACTTTATAAGCATAAACAAATCAATTTTGAAGCGCTGCTTCGATTAAATAAGGGTATATGATGAACGCTCCGCTCTCATTTTTAGTCAATGAGGCGATTCAACGCTTTGATATTGCTCAGGCTCTTGAGTTGGTCGCCGATTTAAAAAAAGCTGATCTTGCCGATCTTTTGGAACAAATGCCAGCGCAATCCAGTTGCCAATTGCTGGAATATTTGCCGCGTCGCGCCAAAGTTTTTGCCAAGATTGATCCTGACTATCAATCCAAACTTGTGCATGAATTTTCAAGAGCAAGTCTCGCTGAAATTATTGCCGAAATGCCCGCAGATAAACGAACGGATTTATTTAAACGCTTGGATTTAAAAGAACAAGAAGCTTTGCTCCCTGCCTTGGCTCAGGCGCAGCGTGAAGATATACGTCGTCTTTCAACTTATCAAGAAGAGACCGCGGGCGCGATCATGACATCGCAATATATTACGTTGAGCCAAGACATGACCGTCACTCAAGCTATGGAAACCTTAAGACGTTTAGCCCCAGATGCTGAAACGATTTACGAATCTTATATTGTTGATGAAAAACGTCGTTTGATTGGTGTTGTGTCATTGCACGAGCTGGTTTTGGCACCTTTACAACAAAAAATTCAAGAATTAATGAGCAGCGATGTGATTAGCGCCTATGTCGATGATGATCAAGATGATGTTGCAAAGAAAATAGCGCGTTATGATTTATTGGCACTTCCTGTTATTGATCATCAAAGAGCGTTGCTAGGGATAGTGACTTATGATGACGCAATGGATGTTGCCAGTGAAGAAGCCAGTGAAGATTTCTTAAAAGTGGGTGGGGTAGAAGCATCGGCACCCAGCTTGAATATTAAAGAGGCGTCGCTGTTTTTACTTTATCGAAAACGGGTGTTCTGGCTGGTTATTCTGGTTTTTGGCAGTTTATTGTCTGGATTGGGAATTGCTCATTTTGAATCGGTAATTGAATCTAATATTGTGCTGGTCTTCTTTTTACCTTTATTAGTCGGGAGTGGGGGGAACGCTGGATCACAATCATCCACTCTGATGGTACGCGCTTTAGCAACGGGTGATGTAGTAATGAAAGACTGGTTTAAATTACTTAGCCGCGAATGTGTGGTGGCTTTGGGGCTAGGGGTCACTATGGCGATTGCAGTGGCGATTTTAGGCTATATTCGTGGTGATGCAATGGTGGCTTTGGTTCTCATTCTGAGCATGATTGGAATCGTGCTCATTGGAAGCATCATTGGAATGAGTTTGCCTTTTATTCTAGATAGGATAGGATTAGACCCTGCTAGCGCTTCTGCACCATTAGTTACCTCAATTTGTGATGCAACTGGCGTCATCATCTATTTATTTATAGCAGCGCAGTTATTGAATAATGTTGCCTTGTAAACAGATGTAGAAAGTCAAAGTAATTAAGCTGAAATAGATTAAAATACATAAAACTGTTTTGATATCGAATGTATGGTACAACAAAAAAAATTAGCACAACATGAAGTCATTCAGCTGGAACGTGATCTGGCCAAGTTTGCCAATGTTATGGATAGTCTGGTTCGTATTCCATTTACCAAACAAGGGATTGGAGCAGATGCTGCGTTGAGTACTATTCCTTTTGCTGGAGATGTAGCAGGCTTTGTATTGACCTGCTATGCGATTTATAAAGCCAAACAAATTGGTGTACCACAGCATAAGCTGAATCCTGTAATTAAACTGGCCGCACTTGATGCAGTCGTCGGTTTTATCCCAGTTGCGGGAACTGTATTCGATGTGTTTATACGACCTAGTCGTAAGGCATTGGATATCGTACATGAGCATATTCGAGAGGAATATCAGATTCAAAGTCAATCACACGTGATTCATCCCTATTTGCATGAACGTTTGGAGCGTAAACAGCAACAGTCAGCATTTTGGCGAAATCCTGTGGTGAGCTGGTTTTGGCTACATTTACCTGATCTCATCGGGCTGCTTTTTATTCTATTTTTTGTGGCTGCTTTGTGGTTAGGTAGTCATTATCTATGGTCATGGTATCAAAGCTATCATTGAGCTGAGTTTTGCAATTAAAAAAGCCAGTCATGATGACTGGCTTTTGCTAGAAAAGAATTTAGTGCAATTAAGGGTAGTTCAATTGTTGTAGCGCTGCTACACGTTGTTCAATGGTCGGGTGGGTATGAAACAACGCTGCAAGACTAAAGCCTTGTTCTTTGCCTTCGGCAATCGCAAATGCTTTCATTTCTTTTGGCATTTGATCTGGAAGTTCAGATTCTGCCTGTAAGCGTAACAATGCGGAAATCATGGCTTGTTTACCTGCTAAACGCGCACCTGCTTCATCAGCACGGTATTCACGTTGACGTGAGAACCATAACACAATCGTTGAAGCTAAAATACCAAACACAATATCCAGTACAATCGTCACGACAAAATAGCCCATGCCAGGTGCTTCGCCATCCTGACGACCAAAAACATTACGATCGACAAAGTCTCCAATTACACGAGCGAAGAACATTACAAATGCGTTGACCACGCCCTGAATTAGAGCAAGCGTCACCATATCACCATTCGCAACATGTCCAATTTCATGGGCCAAAACTGCGCGTAGTTCATCTTTATTCATTCGTTCGAGTAAGCCACTGGATACTGATACGAGTGCGTCATTTTTATTCCAGCCTGTTGCAAAAGCATTGGACTGGTAAGAAGGGAAAATCCCCACTTCTGGCATTTTAATGCCTGCGCGTTGCGAAAGTTCTGCAACAGTTTGCAATAACCATGCTTCAGCCTGATTACGTGGAGCATTGGGGTCAATCAGTTCTGTACCTGTGGTTTTCTTCGCCATCCATTTTGACATGAATAGGGAAATGAGAGAGCCAACCATACCAAACACAAAACAGATGACCAAGAGGTTGCCTAGATTTAAGCCACCCGCGCCATGGTAACTACCGACACCGAAGAGTGACAAAATAATGCCAGCTACAACCAGTACCGCGAGGTTGGTTAGCAAAAACAAACCAATCCGCATCATTGAGTAAATCCTCTTTCAGGGTATTAAAATAAAATAGAACATGATCCTAAAATCATTATGGTAAATATGCGGGGCTTTTCTTAAAAATTCAAGACATATTATTTTATTTAAGGAGTTTTTAAGTTAACTGTTGTAAGTGATCTAAGCCTTTAATTTGAAATATGAATTCTTGCTGAAGCGGTTGCATTATCTGTTACATAAGTCCCAGGCGCGTCAGTAAAACTATTATTGGATACAGAAATAATTTGGCGGTTATATTTTGAAGTACTTTCGTTCTGATTGCTCGGCGGAACTGTGCTGCTGTAATTAGGGGATTGGGCTATGATTTGAGGCGTAGTCGTTGTTGTTGTACTGCTCCCTACGCCTGAGGCATAAAGATTGTTAAAACGACTAGTGACACGTTGCACATAATCCTGAGTTTCTCGAAATGGAGGAATTCCGCCGTATTTATCAACATTCCCTTCACCTGCATTATAAGCTGCTAAAGCGAGTTGGGTATTGCCATTAAAACGCTTGAGTAACCAACTTAAATACTTGACACCTCCAAAAATATTTTCATAAGGATCATATATATTAGAGACATTAAAACGTTTGGCTGTAGCAGGCATTAATTGCATTAACCCTTGTGCTCCAACAGGGGAGCGGGCATTGGTATTAAAACCTGATTCAGTGTGCATGACCGCTTTAATTAAGCCTTCAGAAACACCATGCTGTTGAGCAGCTTGATGAATAATATGATCAAATGCATTTTTATTTTTGCTATAACTGGGTAAAACAGCAGCTTCAGAATTACCCCAGTTGCGATAAGAATGGATGTTACTATCAGGATAATAAGTTGCTTTTATCTTTGTCAGTGAACGATCTGAACTTTTCCGATTTGTGAGCAATGTACCGCCATCCCGATCTTTATAAACATAAATTTGACCAGCATGAACTGACACAGCAAATACAGTTGTAATTACTGACCCCAAAATAAAATGTAAAGAAAAATGCACGCCCTTATTCATTGTATATTATTCGCTGTATCAAAATATGTAACGTCACGTGACCTAGTTTAACAAAAAAAAGTAAATTAACTAGATTTTATGAAAGTTTTTTTAAACCTGTTTGACAAATAAAATCAAGTTATTTTGTCTGAATACTAATCAAAAAAAATTAAAAAAAAATTTTAGAAAAGTGAGCTTGACATAAATAAGTATTTGAAAAATAAATATAAAAATAATTGATTAAAAAATGATCAATTTAAACAAAAGCCTTATTTTCACATTAGAATACTTTGTCAAGTCTAAAGAAATCCACAATTTTATCCACAGGTTTTGTGGAAAACTGTGGAAAAGTCCAAAATATAAGCATCTTGGCGAAATCTTACACAACTAAGCTTAATTTTTCTTTAAGGCAAAATATTATAAATCGCAAAAATGACAAAGCAGAGAAATTAAAAATTCTTTAGGTGCGCTTCATGAATGAATCGGATAAAATTATGCGGTATTTTTTTTATGGGTCACGTGTGTCTATGTACTCGCCAGTTGAGTCCGATCAGGGATTTAAGTTTAAACCTGAGCTGCCAACCAGTTCAGCATATTATCGCTTGCTAAAAAAACTCCGTCGTCAAGTGGGTCACGCTATTCGTGACTTTAAAATGATTGAGGAGGGTGACAAGGTTATGGTATGCGTGTCTGGTGGTAAAGACAGCTATACTTTACTGGACATTTTGTTGCAGTTTAAGCGTATTGCGCCCATCAGTTTTGATATCGTTGCAGTTAATCTGGATCAGAAACAACCCGGTTTTCCTGAAGATGTGCTTCCACGCTATATGGAAGAAAATAATATTCCGTATTATATTTTGGAAAAAGATACTTATACCATCACCAAGCGTTTAACCCCGGAGGGGAAAACTTATTGCGCAGTGTGTTCGCGTTTACGTCGCGGTTCACTCTATGGTTTTGCTCAGGAAATCGGAGCGACCAAAGTTGCACTTGGGCATCATCGTGATGATATTATTGCGACTTTCTTTTTGAACCTGTTTCATGGTGGTAGCTTGAAGGCAATGCCACCAAAACTTTTGTCCTCAGACAAAAAAAATATTTTGATACGTCCTTTGGCTTATGTCGAAGAAAAAGACATTATCAAATATGCGGAAATGCGTCAGTTCCCAATAATCCCATGTAACTTATGTGGTTCTCAGGAAAATTTACAACGAGCCATGCTTAACGAAATGTTACGTGAATGGGACAAACAGTATCCAAAACGTTTACACAGTATTTTTGGTGCACTACAAAATGTATCACCATCACAACTCGCAGATCGAGAATTGTTTGATTTTGAAGTTCTTGATTCTCAACGCGAATTAGACTTTAAAGATCCAGAAGAAATGAAGAAAAAACTGGATGTTGTCAATTTAAGTTTTGCTGCTGAATAAACAATTTCAATGCTAACTCATTTATAAGTTAGCATTTTTTTTACACGTTGATGTCTTGAAATACTCTAAAATGAATGGCGCGTACAAAAAAGGTTAGCTCAAAATAAAAAGAACGTGCTATAACAAGGCACAAGCAAATTGCTTCAAAATGATGTTGTCTATACTGACCTAGTCAACACAAGGAATTGAAAAAATATATTTGAGGATAGAACATGCCTGCATTTTTAACTGATGACTGGTTTTCGACTGTTGACCAATTAACTGCTGAGGCAGGTGACTTAAATTTACCACCTGCGTTAGCAAATCTTGCTATTAATTTGGTGGTTATAGATGCCAGTGGTAATAGTGAATTGGCTTTAGATGGTGGGAAAATTCAAAAAGGTTTGTCATCAAATGCCAAAACCACGTTGAATATGGATGCTGAAACACTTCGTAAAGTCTTCCTTGAGTTTGATATGGCTGCTGCAATGCAAGCATTCATGACAGGTAAAATTAAAGTTCAGGGTGATATGTCTCAGTTAATGGCATTACAAACTGCTAAACCAAGCCAAGAACAAAAAACTTTGTTCAAAAAAGTGCTTGAACATACTGCATAATAATTTAATGCATATAAAAAGCTTAATCCTGAGGGATTAAGCTTTTTTAAAACAAAGATCTACAATAATAATTAACTTAAACATCAATCCAGCGTTCACTAGTTTTGATGTGTTCCACATAAGCGCGAATTCGTGTCACATACTGTACTGCTTGACGATATCGACCATTACTGGCCTTGTTTCGATTTAAATAATCATAAAAATCGACCCAATTGTTGGGATTTTTACCTTGGTTTTGCAAACGCTTTTGAATCTGGCTAACTGCTCCAGGTCCCATATTATAAGCAACCAACGCATACCAGTTACGATCTGGATAGGGAATATGTTGATATTGACTCAACATAAGGTCGTAGTACTTCGCGCCGCCTTGAATGCTTTGCGCAGGATCAACGCGATTAGTCACACCCATGGCACGTGCCGTGTTATTGGTCAGCATCATCAGCCCACGAACGCCTGTTGGCGAAACTGAATTGGGTTTCAAATATGATTCTTGATAACCAATTGCAGCGAGCAATTGCCAATCCAGATCATATTGTTCAGCAGTTTTCTTAAAACTCGCCTTATAAATGGGTAAACGATTATCGAGATCACGCTTAATCATCGGCCATGATTCAGGTGTGACGACATTACGATTATAAAATGAAGCCAATTGCCCAGTAACACCATTTTGTTTACTTTGGCAAATAAATCCACTTGCGGTTTGTGAAAGTGGGTCATCGGCGTATTTAAATACCCAATTAAGCTGAGTATTCAGACCATTCTTTGACAAATTGGCGTCATCACCGCAACTGGCAGAAAATGAAATCAATTGTTTATTTTCGATCGTTTTAAAATTGGCCGTGGTCATTGCAAAGTTTGCTTTACCCTGCGCAACCATATTGAGAGCCGTTGCATTATCTTTAACGGTCTTAAAATTTAGCTTAACATTTAGGCTTTTTGCATATTGCCGCGTTAAGTCATAGCCGAAGCCATGTAAAAATTGACCTTCTTTAAATACAGTTGTGGGAGATTCAACGGTAACAACGGTCAGTGTATTACTATTTACAACATCGTTATATTGATGTGTCTTACCCGCATTAATGCTATGAAATGGCAATAGCAATGTACTCAATGCTAATGCTTTAAATGGGAGAGAAGGAAATAAGGAATCTAGGCCAAGCCTCGACCCAGTGGTTGAATTACTGTGCATGTTGTCTCCGCTACAGATAATTTACGCCCTAAAAATCCAGACAAAATGCTTCCAGATTTTCAACAAGTTGGTAAATCCAAGAGGGGTGGGCAGTCATGACGTCATCCAAAAATGACTCGGGAAAATAATGACTTTGTAGAAAAACTACATAGTTTAAAAAATGACCAAATGAAAGTTAGGGCGAATAATAATCACCTTAAAACTGAATGTCAAATTTTTTGCATAAAAAACATACCAATTAATTTTTAACTCAATGATTTGAAAAGAGAATAAAGTTATACAGTTTATACGTGTTGAAATCGCGAATGCTCTGATAATTATTGTAGCCAATCTGTTGTGTTTCAGTAGAATTTAATCATGTAATCTAACTTAAGGAGTATCTAAAAAGTTGATAAAAGGATTCAATCATTCTAAAGATTTGCGGATGAAATCAGACGGTTATTACTTTGGGTATGAGATATTGATGAGATACCAAACTTTCTTACCTGTCGGAGTATGTACCTGAATTTCGTCGTCTACCGATTTGCCTAAACATGCTTTTGCCATAGGGGATTGAAGGGAAATGTAATCCTTACGCCCGTAAATTTCTTCATCACCTACAATACGAAATTTAATAGTTTCACCCTCATCATTTTCTAATTCAACCCATGCACCAAAATAAGCCTTTCCATCCTGTTCAGGACTATATTCAACTTTATGTGCAATCTCAAAGAGCTTAGTTAAGTATCTAATTCTACGATCAATCTCCCTTAACTTTCTTTTGTTATAGTGATAATCTGCATTTTCTGAACGGTCACCAAGACTTGCTGCCCAAGATACAATACTTGTAATCTCAGGGCGTTCTTTACGAACAAGATGATTTAACTCATCTTGTAAACGTTGATATCCTTCAGCGGTCAATAGTTTTCGATTCATGACAAAATATCCAATGTTTTAAACACTATAACCCATCTTCGGTGTGTAACAATGAGAGGGGCATTTTATTAGAATCTATAGCCATTTGTTTATATTTTTTCTGAAGTGATTTAAAAAAATGAATAAACTTTAACTAAAATTTCAGATATTTTACTCTTGTTTTATAAATAGAATAATTAATTGTTCATCTCGGTCTTACAATAAATTTTCATCTCATTCTATTTAGAAATAAAAAAATCTGTTTGTTTAATAAGAAGCTAAATTTGTTGAAGGAAAGATACGATTACGAATTTTATGGTATTAAAAAGAATAGATAAAAAAAGCCCTTGTATAAACAAGGGCTTTTTAGATATTTGGCGGAAGCGGTGAGATTCGAACTCACGGAGGACTCACACCCTCGTCGGTTTTCAAGACCGGTGCATTAAACCGCTCTGCCACGCTTCCAATGGCGGCTATCATATAAATAAAAGTGTGTTTTGGCAAATTATTTCAGAAGAAAAAGGTTTAAAAGATCAAAATTAAAGCAAAATACTGGTTTTATCGCATTGTTTCTAAGCTTATCGGGTATGAGTATTAGTTCGATGAGTGGACGAAAATTTGGATGGTTTATTTTTTCTTTGAATTTCAATCTATTGAATAAAGATAAATTCATCTATTGTTTTTCTATTTTTACCTAAATTTAGCATTAAAAAAGTAGTTATCTTCGATACTTACAGATTGTACTTTAACAAAATTATCGATATATTTCTGAAAACATATTGAAAAAAAGGCAATCAGCATGGCTATAAAACAATCAAAAAAAATACTCATTTCAACGCTATTAAGTTGTGGTGTGTGGTTGAGCTTTCAAGCCCATGCCGCTAATGATGTAACCGTATATGCAGCGGCTAGCTTGACCAATGCGATCGCTGATTTAGAAAAAGAGTTTGAAAAGCAAACAAAAATAGAAGTGAAAACCTCTTATGCGGGTTCATCGACTTTAGCAAAACAAATTGAAGCGGGTGCACCCGCAGATGTGTTTATTTCAGCCGATGAACAATGGATGAATTATTTACAAAATAAAAAGTTAATCGTTGCTAATCAACGTATTAATTTACTGGGTAATAAACTGGTTCTGATTGCCCCTAAAAATGCCAATATCCATCCTATTAAAATGGAAAAGAGTACTGATCCAAATACAGTTTTCCAAGGGAAATGGTGTACAGGTGATACCAAAAGCGTTCCTGTAGGAAAATATGGGAAACAAGCACTTACTTCACTCGGATGGTGGCAGAAACTTCAACCAAAATTGGTTGAGACCGAAGATGTCAGAGCTGCTTTAAATTTTGTCGCACGGGGTGAATGTCAGTTAGGTATTGTGTATGCAACTGATGCGGCGATTAGTAAAGATGTCAAAATCGTAGGAGTATTTCCAGAAAATACTCATGCGCCGATTATTTACCCATTAGGATTACTTAAAAACACGCCATCTGCGGTAAAATTTTATCAATATTTACAGACGAAACAGGCAAATAAGGTGTTTAGAAATTACGGTTTTACTGTTCTTTTGCCTGCTAAATAATGTTTTTCCCTCTTTCAGCAGAAGAACTTGAGGTTCTCAAGTTATCTTGTCAGGTTGCTGTGTTTAGTTTGCTGGTGAATTTGATTCCTGCATTACTAGTGGGCTGGCTATTGGCACGAAAAGAGTTCTGGGGGAAATCCCTATTTGAAACCTTGGTGTTTTTGCCTTTAGTTTTACCTCCTGTGATTCCTGGCTATTTGCTGTTACAGGTTTTTGGTAACAATGGTGTTTTGGGTCAGTATCTGAATGCTTGGGGCTTCAATTTAGCTTTTAATTGGAAAGGCGCTGTTCTAGCTGCCGCAGTGATGGGGTTTCCTTTATTTGTTCAATCGATTCGACTCGCAATTGAATTGGTGGATCAGCGTTTGGAAATGGCAGCGAAAACATTAGGTGCATCAGGATTAGGGGCTTTTTTTAGTATTACATTGCCTCTGGCAAGTAGTGGCATATTGGTGGGTGCAATTTTATGCTTCTGCCGTAGTCTGGGAGAATTTGGAGCGACGATTACATTTGTGGGAAATATCGCAGGAGAAACGCGTACTCTTCCTTTGGCCATGTATAGTCTAATGCAACAACCTGATACCGAACATCAAGTATGGCGTTTAATTATATTATCTTTAAGTGTCGCATTTTTTGCACTCTGGTTTGCACAATGGTTTCATCGCTACCAGAAAAAGAAACGGGGATAGCGCGCGTATGTTGAACTGTCATTTCCAACTGCAACTTGGTAAGTTCAAACTAACTCAGGCTTTTGAATCTGATGACCGCGTCGTGGGCTTATTTGGTGCATCGGGTTCAGGAAAAACGAGCATTTTACATGCGATTGCAGGACTAAATACACCTCAATCGGGCTGGATCAGGATTCAGAATCAGACTTGGTTTGATCATTCGCAAAAGATTAATTTAACAACGCAGCAACGTCGTATCGGACTAGTTTTTCAGGACGCACAATTGTTTCCGCATATGAGTGTTAAAAAAAATTTGCACTTTGGATTTAATCGGATCACCCCTGAAAAAAGGCATTTTAAAGAAGATTACATCATTGAATTATTAAAATTAGGCCATTTATTAAATCGTGTGCCTGTAAAACTATCGGGAGGAGAAAAACAGCGTGTCGCATTAGGACGTGCGTTATTATATTCCCCGCAACTTTTATTATTAGATGAACCTTTATCCGCATTAGATGCAGCACATAAAGCTGAAATTATTCCTTTCTTTCAAAAAATTAAGCAGGAAATTCATATTCCTATGCTATATGTGAGTCATGATATTGAAGAAATTCAGCAGCTAACAGACAGTATTTGGTATTTGTAACAGCTTTTTCTCATAAATTTTATAGGTTGTAAAAGCAAAAAAGGCAAAAATAAGGTGCTTATTTTTGCCTGAAGGGAAGAAAGCAGTGTGGATGATTAATCCGCGATTTCAATTGCAATTGCGGTCGCTTCACCACCCCCAATACAGAGGGCAGCGATACCTTTGCGTTTGCCTAGTCGTTTTAGAGCATGGATGAGCGTCACGATAATACGTGAACCTGATGAACCAAGAGGATGACCCAAGGCGCAAGCACCGCCATTGATATTAACTTTTTCAGGGTCAAGTTTGAATGCATCAATAGCCGCCATGGTCACCATTGCAAACGCCTCATTAATTTCCCATAAATCGACTTCTTCAGCAGACCAACCGACTTTTTTAAGTAATTTTTCAATCGCACCGACAGGAGCAATGGTAAATTCTTCTGGTAATTGTGAGTTGGTAGTATAGCCTTTGATTTCGGCAAGAATATTTAGTCCGCGCTGTTGGGCTTCTTGTTCAGAAGTCATTACAAGTGCAGATGCGCCATCGCTGATAGAGCTTGAATTCGCCGCAGTAATGGTTCCATCTTTGGCAAAAGCAGGCCGTAATGATGGAATCTTATCAATTTTTGCATTTCCTGGATTTTCATCGGTATCAACTAAGACATCGCCTTTGCGAGTGCTGACTGTAACGGGTGAAATCTCCTGCTTGAAATAACCTTCTTGAATGGCTTTTTGTGCACGTGTCAGAGAGCGAATGGCAAATTCATCCATTTGTTCACGTGTATAGTTTTTCTTATCTGCCATTTCTTGTGCAAAGGAACCCATCGCACGGCCCGTATAGGCATCTTCTAAACCATCCATAAACATATGATCAATCACTTGACCATGTCCCATACGGTAGCCTGTGCGCGCTTTTGGCAATAAATAGGGAGCATTTGTCATGGATTCCATTCCACCGACAATGGCAATCTTAATACTGTCTGCCTTGATACCATCGGCAGCTTGCATAGCAGCTTTCATACCAGAACCGCATACTTTATTAATCGTGGTTGCACCCACATGATCAGGTAAACCCGCTTTACGCATCGCTTGACGAGCAGGGCCTTGCTTGACCCCAGCAGGAAGTACACAGCCCATGATCACTTCATCAATATCATTGACGGGAATATTGGCTTGTTCGACTGCTGTTTGGATAGCAACAGCACCAAGATCAGGTGCAGTTAAACCAGAAAGACTACCTTGAAAGCTGCCCATAGGGGTACGTGTTGCAGCGATAATCACGATTTTTGACATGAAATGATTCCTTCCAAGATGGGTTCAGCCTGATGACTGAGCCCCAAGATAATTGTTAAAATACAGGTGCGGTATAGGTTAAGGTCTGGCCTAATATCCAGAGTAAAAAAAGCACTAAAGGTAAATGAACAACCAATTGAGTTACAGTAAAACCAATCACATCTTTTGGTTTGAGTTTTAAAATACCCAGCATGGGTAACATAAAAAATGGATTGATCAAGTTGGGTAATGCTTCTGCTGAATTATAAATTTGTACAGACCAACCCAGATGATATTTCAAATCGTTTGCTGCCTGCATGACATAAGGTGCTTCAATAATCCATTTCCCGCCACCAGAAGGGACAAAAAAACCTAAAATTGCGGAATAAATGCCCATAACCACAGCAAAGGTATCATGCGAAGCAATAGAAATGAAGAAATGCGCAATATAATGCGAAAGCGATAAATCTTCAGCATTGACTGCCTGAGTCATCATGTAGGCTATACTGCCATAAAGTGGAAATTGAATGAGAACGCCTGAAACAGCAGGAACCGCTTTGCTCACTGCGTTTAGAAAATTACGCGGTGTGCCATGTAAGGCCAGACCTAGCATCAAGAAAATAAAGTTATAGGTATTGAGGCTGGAAATTGCAAGGATAGGGTTAGTTTTGGAAAATTCCAGAATCATCCAGATCAAGCCTAATCCTACGACTAAAATAGTTAATATGGGGGAATTTTCTAGCCAGTCTCCCGGGCGAGTGGATTTGCTTTGCTCCAGTTCCTGTTTTTCCTCTTCCTCAAAGTTTAGATTAAAATCCTGCATGGTTTTGACATTCTGACCTTTCGGAGCAGACAGGAAAGCAATCACGATGGAGACAATGATTAAAATCGCGGTCATCACGATTGATTGCCACAGGAATATGGTTTCAGTAAATGGAATGACCCCCGTTAGATTATAAATTGATTCAGGTAAACTGGACTTATTGGCCTGTAATTGGGCTGCAGATGAACTAATTCCAAGTGCCCATGTTGCACCCATACCAATAATGGCAGCCGCGGCGGCGGCACGATAGTCCATATTTAATTCTTTACGTTTGGCAAGTGCAATCACCAATAGTGCAGTTAAGATGGTGCTAATCGCCCAATTGATCAACGAAATGAGCAAACTGACCGTCGCTACCAAAACAATTGCACTACGTCCTGAGTGTGGGATTCTGGCCATCTTCTGGATCAGTTTTTTCATGGGACGAGATACAGAAACCACGTAGCCCACAATAATCAACATGGTCATTTGTAAGGTAAAAGGGATTAGGCTCCAGAAGCCATTTCCAAAAGAACTAGCGACCTCCTTGACGGGGGCTCCAATGAAAAGAGCGGCAATCGCTACAATAATGACACCTAAAAGGGCAAAAATATAAGAGTCAGGAAACCATTTTTCTGACCAGTTACTAATGCTAATCGCAAATCGTTCTAAAATTGCAGGTTGTTTATTCATTATCAAAATCCATCTGATGTTGAGGGTGATCATTTCATCCCGAAGTGATCACCACTTAATTTCCCGATTAATCGTTAATTAAATTCTCCAAGCAAAGCAGCAATAACTTGAGTTGCTAAACTTCTATTGCCGTAATTAAATTGACACCAGAGGCCGCTTGAATCTGTTCTAAAGTTACATCATCTGCCAATTCAATCAGTTTGATGCCTTCAGAAGTAATGTCCATGACTCCTAAATCAGTAATGACGCGATGTACCACGGCTTGACCTGTGAGTGGCAAACTGCATTTAGATACAATTTTGGGCGTACCATCTTTGGCGCAATGTTCCATTAGCACCACCACACGTTGCACCCCTACCACCAGATCCATAGCGCCACCCATGCCTTTAACTTTTTTGCCAGGGATCATCCAGTTAGCAAGATCTCCTTGTTCAGAGACTTCCATTGCCCCCAAAATGGCAATATTGACATGCCCACCCCGGATCATGGCAAAGGATTCGCTGCTAGAGAAGAATGCAGCACCCGCACGTGCAGTAACGGTTTGTTTGCCCGCATTGATTAAGTCTGCATCCACAGTTTGTTCTGTCGGAAACTCTCCAATGCCTAATAAGCCATTTTCGGATTGAAGCCAGACATCAACATTCTCTGGAATATAATTAGCGACTAATGTAGGTAAGCCAATGCCAAGATTGACATAAAAACCGTCTTGCAATTCTTTGGCGGCACGTTGTGCCATTTGTTCACGTGTCCATGCCATGATTATGCTTCCTGTGCTTTTAGTGTTTTTTGCTCAATACGTTTTTCTGGATGTGCATTGAGTACAATTCGTTGTACATAAATACCTGCAAGATGGATCTCATCGGGATTTAATTCTCCAATTTCGACCACTTGTTCAACCTCTGCAATGGTAATTTTTCCAGCCATTGCACATTCGGTGTTAAAGTTACGTGCTGTTTTGTGAAAAATTAGATTGCCTGCTTTATCGGCTTTATATGCTTTAACTAATGCAATATCAGCAGTCAAAGACCGTTCAAGAATATAAGGTTTACCCTCAAACTCACGTTGTTCCTTGCCTTCCGCGATCAGGGTTCCCACACCTGTTTGAGTATAAAAAGCAGGAATACCCGCGCCGCCCGCACGTAGTTTTTCAGCTAGAGTTCCTTGGGGTGTCAGTTCAACTTCAAGCTCGCCGTTTAGATATTGGCGTTCAAACTCTTTATTTTCACCGACATAAGATGAAATCATTTTCTTAATTTGTTTAGTTTTTAATAAAATGCCTAAACCAAAATCATCTACACCTGCGTTATTGGAAATACAGATTAAACCGTTGACTTGAGTTTCTTTTAAGGCATTGATCAATGCTTCTGGAATACCACATAAACCAAAACCACCCACCGCAAAAGTTTGATTATTTTTTACAATATCCTGTAGTGCAATTGCTGCACTTTCATACAATTTATTCATTGTGATTACTCAACGTCCCTATGTTTTCTTATTATTAACATCTGCAATTTATTTAAGGAAGTTGAAAATTTTAAAGGATTAATGAGGAAAATTAATTAATCAGTAAAAAAGACAAATATACGATGATTTTAAAGCCTGATCATTTCTCATGTAATTTTTGTTATAAATTTTCAAATTTAAGGATTTTTTCGTAAGGGTAGTTTGAAAGTGTCTGAATGAATTCGCTAGAAATATTGGAAAGCTCTGCATCTTTTTTATAAATAATACCAACCGCTTGTTGTACTTCACTATTTTCAATTTCGAGTAAAACATTATGTTCTTTGTCGATTGAATGTTGAAAATGACGCGGAATTGCACTTACCCCAATGCCTAAAGCCACGAAACTTGAAAATGTACTAATCTGATGACATTCAACTTTCAAATCAAGTACTAAACCCAAGCGTGAAGCATTTTGTTCCAGTAAATAACGCACGATTGAGGGATGTTGCAAAGTAATAAATGGATTGGCATATAACTCTTGCCAAGTGATGCTCTTTTTACTAGCCAATGGATGCGTTTTGGGAATGAGAGCTAAAAAATCTTCCTCAAATAAGGCTTTAAATTCCAATTGTTCATTTAAAATCGGTTGAAAACAAATCCCAAGTTCAAAGATGCCATCTAATACATTTTCAATAATTTTTTCATTGGGAATATCATGAATTGAAAAACTCAGATTAGGATGGGCATTTGAAAAAATCTGGATGACTTCGGGTAAAATTGCATGGGTGACAAAGGGCATGGAGGCAATATTTAAAGTCCCACGATTTAACTTAAAGCGTTGTTTTACATCATTTTCCATGTCTTCCCAATTCGCCAATAACTTTCTGGCATATGGAATCAGAGATTTTCCTTCCTGAGTTAGTTCTACGCGTCGAGTATTGCGTTTAAATAGCTTTCCACCCAATTCTTCTTCTAGTGATTTAATACTTAAACTCAAAGCAGATTGACTTAAATGGAGTTCAGCCGATGCGTTGGCATAATTCAATGTACGCGCCAGTGCCAAAAAAGCTTTGAGTTGTTTGAGAGTCATCTATGAATTCCGTGTCAATCAAAAGTTTTTGATTTTAAAGCATAATTATACTGAACTCCGCAACGCGAATGCTTGTTTTTTTGTAAAATTCAAATATGGCAAATCCATTATAAAAATTTATATTTTTAATAGGAATTAAATACATTAAAAATAAAATTGAATTTCGTCTTACGTTATAATTAATGAGTTTTATTTAATAATTAATTTGTTTTTTAAATAAATGAATAAATCATTTTATTTTATTAAAATTCATATATTTCAATAGTTAAATTTTTATTTTCTAAGGTTTTAAATAATCCTCTTGTGTTTCATAAAAATATTGATATTTTAAAATAAATATAAAATCTTATTTGTTGGGTCTATTTAATGACTCATTTTGGACAAGTTGTATTTATTTTTTATTGTTAGGGAAACTGTTATCAAATATTAGGCGAAATATTTGGGTTAAACCTGACCTATATTCTTCATAATGGAGTAAGAAAGAATATGTGGGATCTATTTGTTATTCTACTATCTTTGGGTTTACTGATGTACACCGCTTATCGCGGGTTCTCAGTTATCCTGATGGCACCTTTATGTGCATTATTGGCGGTTTTTTTAATCAATCCAAGTAATGTTTTGCCTTTTTACTCAGGCGTTTTCATGCCGAAAATGGTCAATTTTATCAAGGATTATTTTCTAGTATTTTTACTCGGTGCAATTTTTGGCAAAGTAGTTGAAATGTCAGGGATCGCCGAGTCTATTGCCAAAACTATTGTAAACCTCATCGGCGCGAAAAAAGCAATCTTGACAGTGGTAATACTAGGCGCAATTTTGACATACAGTGGCGTAAGTTTATTCGTGGCTGTATTTGCGATTTATCCGTTTGCCAATCAGCTGTTTCAGCAAGCCAACATTCCTAAACGTTTAATTCCGGGCACCATTGCACTTGGCGCGTTTACTTTTACCATGGATGCGTTACCAGGGACTCCACAAATTCAAAATGTGATACCAACGACTTTCTTTGGAACCAATATTTATGCCGCTCCTTTTTTAGGCATTATTGGTGCAATATTCGTATTGAGTACAGGTTTATTTTATCTTGAATGGCGTCGCCGTGCTGCTGCAAAAGCGGGTGAGGGCTATGCAGGTTTTGACTTAGATTATGCTAAAAACAGTAATGAATTGCCTATAAATGCTGTACAGGAAAATGTGCGTGATAATGGTTCGGTTATTCGCCAGATTCTAGCGTTCGTTCCATTAGTGTTGGTTGCAGTCATGAATAAATATTTATCGACGGCAATTAAAACATGGTATCCAAATGGGTTTGATTTTAATGCGATTGCTCTGGCAAATTATACAGTTGATGTAGCAAAAACTGGTGCAATCTGGGCAGTGGGTTTGGCACTTATTGTTGGGATTATTACGGCAGTCTTATTTGATTATGGGCGTGTGGTGGGACAGTTCAAAGAAGGTGTAAATGCCAGTATTGGTGGATCACTTTTGGCTGTCATGAACACCGCGTCTGAATATGGTTTCGGTGCCATTATCGCAGCATTACCAGGTTTTGCATTAGTCAGCCATGCATTGGGAACTGCATTTACTAACCCTTTGGTCAATGGTGCAGTGACTACAACAGTACTGGCTGGTATTACAGGTTCAGCATCGGGTGGGATGAGTATCGCATTAAGTGCGATGGCAGAACAGTACAATGCCGCTATTTTGGCAGCAGGTATTCCACCTGAAGTAATGCATCGTATTGTGGCGATGGCGTCGGGGGGGATGGACACACTTCCTCATAATGGCGCGGTCATCACTTTACTTGCTGTAACTGGTTTAACACACAAGCAATCTTATAAAGATATCTTTGCAGTAACTATTATTAAAACGATCGCTGTATTTGTAGCAATTGCTGCATTTACATGGTTTGGTATTGTGTAAGGTAGTAAATAATCAAAATCATGGAGTGGATTTCATTTTACAAAAATAAAATTCACTTCATGAGTCAGGAGAAAGAAAGTGACAAAACAACTCGATGGCAAAGTGGCTTTTATTACAGGTTCAGCTAGTGGTATTGGTTTAGAAATTGCGAAAAAATTTGCAGCAGAAGGTGCAAAAGTTGTTATTTCAGATATGAATGCACAAAAATGTGAAGAAACTGCACAACAGTTAAAAAGTGAAGGTTTTACTGCAATCTCCGCTCCTTGTGATGTCACTGATGAACACGCTTATCAAGCTGCGATTGAACTGACTCAAAAGACGTTTGGAACATTGGATATTTTAATTAATAATGCAGGCTTTCAACATGTTGCAGCAATTGAGGAATTTCCTACAGAAGTTTATCAAAAACTGATTGCTGTGATGTTGACAGGTTCATTTATTGGAATCAAACATGCTTTTCCTATTATGAAAGCACAAAAATCTGGTCGTATTATTAATATGGCATCGATAAATGGCTTAATTGGTTTTGCAGGAAAAGCTGGCTACAACAGCGCTAAGCATGGTGTGATTGGCTTAACCAAAGTCGCTGCACTTGAATGCGCACGTGATGGCATTACAGTAAATGCTTTGTGTCCTGGCTATGTGGATACACCGTTGGTTCGTGGACAGATTGCAGATTTGGCTAAAACGCGAAAGGTGAGTGAAACCAGTGCTTTGGAAGATGTTATTTTGGCGATGGTTCCGCAAAAGCGTTTATTAAGTGTTGAAGAAATTGCCGATTATGCCATTTTCCTATGTAGCGACAAAGCTGGCGGTGTCACCGGTCAAGCTGTAGTTATGGATGGTGGCTACACTGCTCAATAGTTTATTTTGGTAAAGAAAAAGACCACGATTTGTGGTCTTTTTTTTTATGATTCGCGATTTCCATTTTATATGCTCTACGGTTCAGGTCGTCGCCAGACCCAGATAAAAACGAGTAACATGCATAGAATACATGCGAGATTAAACCAGAAATGAGGTACATGAAGTATCAATATGCTGCTAGCAAGCGTCATGCTAACAGCCATCATATATTTTGATTTTCTGGAAACCTGACGTTTATCTTGCCAGTTACGAATCATGGGACCAAATAATTTATGTTGGTAAAACCATCTATGTAATCTGGAAGAGCCTTTTCCCGCAAAAAAAGCAGCCAGTAAGACAAATTCAACCGTAGGTAAACCTGGAACAAACAAACCAATCACTCCAATACTGAGACTCAAGCAAGACAGACCTACAAATACAACTCTTAAGATACTAGATTTAGATAAGCGTTCAGAAGGTGTATTCTTAGATGCTGTTAGTTCTATCAGATCACCATGTAAGTGATCTGATCTTGAGGGCAACTTGGGCGGATGGGTTGGCACTGACATCTTACTGATCTGTATTTGCTGTGGTTAATAACGATGCAAAGCGTGAAAAACCATTCATTGCGCCTTGCACGACCTGATCTTGTTCAGTTTGGCTTAAACCTGCATCATCGAGTGCTTGGACAAAGCGTTTCCATACTTTTGCTCTTCCTTCAGGATACGCTGCCAGATTTCGTGCTCCAAATTCTTCGGAAAGTTGGAGTTTAGTTTTTGCTTCTTTAAATAAAAATGCAGCTCCGAGCGTTGATCCTTCCGAAACGTAAATCCAGCCTAGTGCTTCAAGTGCATTGGCATTCTGACTTGCGATATTAAGATCCTTAGGTGAAATTCCTAAATCTTGTAAATCTTTAAATGCAGCGTCTGAGCGACCACGGATATCCAGATCAGGAATAAAATCAATGATTTCTGGATATTTAAATAAATATTCAACATCACGCTGAAAATAATATTGAGCTAGTGTAAATTTTGCATACTGCACCCGACTTGCAAAAACATCGGCTTGAGCCATTAGGTGATGCATACGTTCATGTTCTGTTGCTGTTTCAGTTTTTAAGCGGAGTGATAGTGCTGAACGTATGTTATGTTGAATGTCTGGTTTACCAACGGATTGGTTCATATCGTTACCTAAATAAAGATGTATATTTGTGGAGTAAATAAAGGTCTATATACGCTATGACGAATGAGGATAGAAAAAGACGCAATACAGAATGCAGCTTTTTTATAGAAAATATCGTTCAGAAATAGTTTACAATAATCACATTAATAAATGATAATAATTCTTGTTTATACTATTCATTCAATATTTTGCTATGGATCAATCTTTCTCCCCAATTGCACAGAAACAACTCATTCATGAAATGTATTTGAACCATCATGATTGGCTACAACAATGGCTCAGCTATCGCATTCGTTATCCTTTTAATGCCGCCGATCTGGTGCAAGACACGTTTGTTAAGTTATTACAAACTCGACAAAAATTACTTGGGATTCAAGAACCAAGAGCTTATTTGGTAAATGTCGCCAAAAATGTACTTATTGATAAACATCGACGTTATGTATTAGAACAAAGCTATTTGGAAAGTCTGGCAGTTGAATTACAACTTCAGGAGATTGAATTACCCCATAATCAACTTGAAGAAGTAGTGCAAATTTTAGATTTTTTAACGATCGCTTTAAATGAAAGTCCAGTATTGGCAAGAAAAGCGTTTTTGATGTATTACTTTGAAGGTTTTAATCAAAGTGAAATTGCTGAACTAATTGGTAAATCTTTAAGGACGACGCAAACTTATCTGGCAGATTGTTTAAGTCTATGTCTTGAAGCACGAGAACAGTTACTTGAGTCGGAATATGACTGACCCAAAAAAATTACAAAAAGAATTATCTTTATGGATTATTCGTTTAAATACGGATGATCCGATTGAGCGTGCTCAAGCTCAAGCCGAATTTGAGCATTGGCAACATCAGCATCCAGAATATCAGGACCAATTAGATAAAATCAGTCGCTTTTCTGACGAATTAAAACAACTTCAGGAAACACACCATATTCATAGTCAGACGTTACAACAGTCTCTAAAACACACTCAACAAAGCCAAAAACAGGTAAAAAAGGCATTTGGCCGTGGGGTCATGGGCATTGGATTTATGGGGATATTGAGTGTCCTGACATACCATTATTTTCCCTATGCATATTACACGGCAGATTATAAAACGGCCACGGGCCGTATGCAGTCATTTATACTCGAAGACGGCTCAAAAATTACGCTTGGAGCTAAATCTGCCATCAAATTGCATTTTAATTCACAGTCACGTCGGGTCGAATTGGTTCAGGGCGAGATTTATGTGGATGTCGCAAAAGACAAACATCGCCCCTTTACCGTGCAATCAAAGCAAGCTGACTACAAGGCATTGGGAACACGATTTATTGTGCATCAAAATCGTGAAAACAGCAGTATTAGCATGTTGCATTCAAGTGTTGAAGCGATTGCGAAACAGGTAAATCAGCGTCAGCATGTACATGCTGGCGAAAAGGTACAAGCTGACGCGCATGGCTTTGGACCGATTCAACCGATTGCTATTGGCTCTACTGAATTTGCATGGCAACACAACCAGATTTTAGCCGATAATCTGGCTTTACCTGATTTACTACAACGTTTAAATCGACAGCATAACGCTTATTTTATTTATCGTGCATCTGTCCTTGAGTCATTCAAAGTCAATGGGGTGATTGATGCTCAGCAAGATGTGGAACAAATCTTAAGCTTAATCGTAGCTCAATATCCACAACTAAATATTCAGAAAATAGGACGTCATGTTTTTATTATTCAGCTTAAAAATTAAAAAAAAGCGACAAATTGCGTATTTTTGGATGATGGTGCGTCATATAGGGAAGAACAGCAATTATTTTGCTTATTGGCATAGTTAATGATTATCATTTATATGGGGCTCGCGTTTTAATGCACATTTTATCTTCCCAATATTCTCTCCAAAAAATAGCTTTGGCCGTTTCTCTGGCAATTTCCGTCAGTTGCGTTTCAACCCCTCTATACGCAGCAAGTAGCAACAGTTCTGCTTACTTTCAAGTGGAACGTGGTTCTCTGACTCAGGCTCTAAATAGCGTTGCATTGCAAGCCAATGTTTCATTACTGTTGGATGCAAAGAAGACGAATCGTTATCAAGTAAATGCTATAAAAGGCAATTACACAGTTGAGCAGGCCTTTGCCAGATTGATTGAAAATACGCCTTTTCAACTGATGAAATCATCGGCAGGTTACTTATTGGTGGATAGGAAAGTAGAGAGTGAACAGTCCGCTGAAAAAAATCTTGGTAATTCAACTGTCATTAAAAAAGGTCAAGTGAATTCATCATCAATCCTTAATCAGGATAATCATCAACTGTATCAGATGCCCACCATCTCTATTCAGGCAGAAAATTCAGATACGGTTCAGTTTGGGCAAAGCGTTTTAAATCAGACGGCAATTGATCGTTATCAGGCGAATAATGTTGCACAACTACTGGATACTATGCCTGGCGTAGCTTCGGCTGGCTCTCCTAGACCTGGTGGACAAACGATTAATATTCTAGGCATGAGTGGGGTTGAGGATGTTCCCATTACATTGGATGATTCGGTCAAATCTTTTGATAAATATCGACAAGGGTCAGTCTTTATTGAACCTGAAATTTTAAAGCGGGTAACTGTAGATAAAGGTCCGCATAATGTTGAAGTAGGTAATGGCGGTTTTGGGGGGAAGGTGACATTGGAAACCCGAGATGCACAAGATTTATTAAAAGAGAACAAAAATGTCGGAGCATTTCTAAAGTATTCGCGCTTTAGTAATAACCAGCAAAATACCTATACGGGTGCGGTGTATGGAAAAACTGAACATAATCTTTTGGATGGGTTGTTTTACTATACCAAACGCGATAGTGGGAATGTAGAACGTCCAGATGGAACTTCTTTTTTATATTCTGCTCAGGAACAGGATACATATTTAGCAAAACTAAATATTCGTCCAGATGAAAGCCAAAAAATTTCTTTCAATGCCATGCAAAGTAGTCATACAGGCTGGGAACCTTTTGCGGCAATGCGTGATCAGGATGCTGTTCCGAGTGCCGCAGATATTGCAAAGTATGGCTATGATGAAGCGTGGAAACGCCGTTTAGTTTATCGTGATCAAAAAGATACGAGCTATTCCGCAGGTTATGAGTTTAATCCTCCTGCCAATCCTTATATTAATTTCAAGGCAAATTTTTCTTATTCAAAAACCAAGCAACATGATAAACGTTTGGAAGGAGTTTCATTTTCAGCGGCCAACCTCGGCGATGAAAGCTGGGTTAATTATACCAATACTGCACTAAAACTTTTAAATATCAGTGATATTGATACGGCGTATGGCATCCATAAGCTAAAAATCGGAGCACAATATCAAAAGATGAAACAAAACTCTTTGATGCTGGTTCGCTCTTATCTCAATAATCCTCAATATAATTATGGACTCTATCAACCGAATTATATGCCCGCAGGTGATCAGCAAATGTATAGTGCTTTTGTTGAAGACCAATATCAGATTGGTGCGGTCACTATTACGCCATCTTTGCGTTATGACAATATTATCAATCAGGGTTATGGCAATTTGGCTCCGCGTTATAGCACTGTTGAAGCGGGACATGATTATTCAGAAAAAAGTTACACAGGCTGGTCACCCCGTTTAGCGTTGGCATGGAAACAAGCAGATTACCTCACGTGGTTTGCTAATATAAGCAAAACATGGCGTGCGCCGCGTGTTGATGAGCAATATTATAATGATGGTCCAAGTTCTACAGTATCTGCAACCAGTTTGTATTTACGTCCCGAAAAAATGTTGGCGATACGACTTGGCAATGAAATGAATTTTGATCAGCTTTTGACAGATGATGATCATATGCAGATCCGCCTTAGCTATTATCATAACCGCGGTTCAGACGAAATTTTCCGTAATCGTTCGGTTTTCTGTCAGGCACAAGCCGAGATTATTGCGCAGGGTGGAAGTGCGAATGCCAGTGTTTGTAATGGCCAATATGATCATGGTTTTTACAGAAATATTACTGATTACACCATTAAAGCGTATGAGGCGGAACTATTTTATAATCAACCTACATATTTTGCAGGTTTAACCTATTCTTATGTGCGAGGTCAGCGTGATAATTCTCCTGTTAACCCGTGGTTTAATCAAAAAACATGGATTGAACAGATACCTCCACGCAAGGCGACAGCTACTTTAGGTGTCAATGTTCCTGAGCATTATCTGACTATGGGATGGCGGGGTATTTTTGTAGATGCGCAAACCAGAAGTATTTTAAATACGGATAAATCAATTGGTGCTTCTGGTTTTTCATTGCCTCGTACCAAAGGTTATGCTTTGCACGGTATTTTTATCGATTGGCAGCCCGTCGGTGAAAAAGGCCCGCAGTTGAATTTCTCTATTGATAATCTATTTAACCGTGATTATAAAATGTATCTGGGGGAATATATGACAGGCACTGGGCGCGACTTTAAGTTAAGTATTTCTCAGCGTTTTTAATAGTAGTGAATAAATGGTTTGAGAAAGAAAGCAATAGGTTTTCTTTCTCTTTCGCGGAGCAAGCCGAAACTTAAAGCACCATAAAATTAGCTGTACTTCGCGCCACCATTTTATTGTTTTGCCAAGCTTCACTTTCTATATTCAAAATAGATTTGCCTTGCTTTACAAAGCGGCATTTAGTCTGGATTGTACCCACCTGACAGGGGCGTAAAAAATCCATAGTCAGATTAATCGTGGTCGCAGGTTGTTGATTATTGGCAAAAAATGAAAAAAGTCCCATAACATCATCTAGCATGGCGCAAATCATGCCACCTTCAACCGTACCTCTTGGGTTGGTAAAACTTTCTAGTGCGACATAATCAATTTCAAGTTCTTGTTGATCATTATTCCATTGAATATTATGTCCGCCTAGCAGATGATGAATGGGCGGGAATTTTTTAGAACTATCCATTTTATTTTCCATAGATTAAAGCAGGCTCCAGATGATCTAGAGCCTATCAGCGTTATTTAAATTTCCATGTGTAATCAATATTAATACGAGTTTCGTTCACAGGTTTGATGTTGGCATTAGCGGACATGTTATTGTCGTAGATTGCATAACGTGCGCGAAGTCCCAGATTTTTAAGCCAGCCACTTTGAATGGTATAGCCAAGATCAAAATCAGTTTCACGCTCTTTTAGGTTAGTTCCACCCAAAGTTGGCGCATAAATATTGCGCCCCATGGTATAACGAGTCATAAAGCGTAAACCGGGGACATAATCTTTAAAATCATACTCATAGCGGAAGCTATAAGCTTGTTCTTTGGGGTTGAGAAATTCCCCTGGCCAAGTATCAATCAGTAGACCCGTTTCGCCGCCAGTCAAATAGGGAAATGCAGTTTCTCCGTGATGCTGAAATGTCCCAAAAATAAATTTATGATTTTGATGCTTAAGTTCAAAATGTGCATGGTATAAGTCATTATCGACTAAACCTGCTTTTGCCTCACCTTCATCACGACTCCGATAATAATGTAGATAACTACTCAATCGGGTTGTTGGATTGATATCCCATTTGTATAGAAAACCTGTGGTCCATTGCTCATAAAGATTATTAACATCTAAATAAAACAGGCCTAAGCGTAAATTTGGATTTACATGATAATAACTTCCTGCATAGTAAAGTCCATCGGTTTCAGCACTTTTAAAACGGCCATTCACGGCTGAAATTTTGATATTTTCAAAATTGGTTGAATCGCGATGATTAACCTTATCAATATAAGCAGCCTGTAGTTCAAAGTTTTTTAAGTCTTTGGATTCAAGTGAAATTCCACGATAGGTTTGTGGTAGCAATCGCGCAGGAGAGGCCACTAAAACAGGATTCATCGGTCTTAGTGTTCCTATCTTAAGTTCAGTCTCACTAATTTTAGCTTTACCCGTGACGCCAATTTCGCCATAACTTGAAGCAGGTTCATTAGTGACGGTGTCTCGTGGTAGATTCCCTGTTCCTGCATATTTTGCACTGGCATCCAGCTTAAAACCTGCTGTCGCTAAAATATCCAGACCAAAACCTACTGCTCCTTCGGTATAGCCCGAATTTGCTTTGAAAATAAAGCCTTGAGTCCAGTCTTTTGCTGCTGGATATTTGGAAACCTCCTGATAATCGCGGTCAAAGTAAAAGTTGCGCGTGGTAAGTTCAACGCTACTGTTATCGATAAAATTCCCCGCAAATACAGAATTAGACAGCATAAGCGTGGAGTACATCCATAATTTAGACATGGCATTTCATCCTGAAATATCATTGTTGTTTTAAGCAAGACCTCATAGTTGTCTGTGTCTTGCTCCGTTATTAAAATTTGAGTTATTTTCCCAATAGTTCGCGCGCTACGATTTCTTTCATAATCTCATTGGTTCCGCCGTAAATTTTTTGTACACGGGCATCGACAAAGAAACGTGAAATCGGGTATTCCTGCATGTAACCATAGCCGCCAAAGAGTTGTAGCAACTGGTCAATCACGTCACATTGGGTATCGGTAATAAAACATTTCAACGCAGCGACGTGATTAACACTGAGTTGATGTTGGCTATACAGTTCAGCGCACTGATCTACAAAAGCCTGCGCAGCTTTGGCCTTGATTTGAGCATTGGCTAGTACAAAACGTGTATTTTGCATCTGGCTTAAATGTTGTCCAAAAGCTTTGCGTTGTAATACATAGTCTTTAGTCAGTTGAATAGCCCCTAAAATGGAACCAAGCGCCATCATGGAAATACTTAAACGCTCACGTGGCAATTCCTGCATCAGGTAAGAAAAGCCTTGTCCTTCGTCACCTAAACGTTGTGAGACAGGAACTTTGACCTGATCGAAAAAAAGTTCTGCGGTGTCTTGTGCATGTAAACCAATTTTTTTCAGTGAACGTCCTTTGGTTACTCCCCTTAGATGAGAATCAACTAAAAAGAGTGAGATTCCTTTAGCACGTGCCTGCGGATCAGTTTTTGCTACTAGTACGATTAAATCGGCATGGAGACCGTTAGAAATAAAGGTTTTTGAACCATCAACCAGATAGTCACCACCATTTAAAACGGCTTGAGTACGAATTGCTTGTAAGTCAGATCCTGCATTGGCTTCTGTCATAGCAATCGCAGTGACTACTTCTCCAGTCACCATTTTAGGAAGCCAGTATTTTTTCTGCTCTTCACTGCCAAGATTTTGGATATAAGGAGAGACCAATTCATTTTGGCCGCCAATAGCAACGGCCAGAGAAGTAAATCCCGCCTGTGCAGTTTCCTGAACGAGCATAAGTGAATAATGAATAGGTGCACCGTAGCCGCCATATTCTTCGGGAACATCAACACACAAAAATCCATTTTCACCCAGTTGATTCCAAATATTTCTTGGAATCAGAGCCTCCTGCTCCCAGAGTTCGTAGTAGGGCGCTACATGTTCTTTTAAAAACCGTCGATAATTATCCCGAAATAGTTCAAATTCCGTATCGTGCTGCATATTTCACCTTTTTTAGGGCAAAACTAAGGATAAAGCTCAAAAATAAATCTGAACTTTTTTATTTTATTTCAATCGTTTAGTTGTTTAAGACAGGAATCCGCAGAATCAAAGGATTGTCCGTTTGCTTTTGATAAAGTTCATCAATTAAGTCCGCTCGTCGCTTGGTAATATTACTTTGATTCAGATTACCTTTATCGGTGATTTCTCCTGAATCCAGTTGTGGTGGTTCAGTCATCAAATACAGCATGGATACTCGATTGGAGCTACCCGTCGCATCTTTATTAAAATTCAATAAAAATTGACGGAACCATTGCTGTACCTTTGGATGTTTTAAAATTTCTTGAGTACTGTGGGCTTGTATATTAAGACCAGCATATTGGGCACATGCATCCAGTTTTGGAAAAATGAGGAAACCAATAGCACTCAAATTTGAACCCGTAATACAGACATCCTGAACCAGTAAGTTGCCCTGAATGAGTACTTTATTGCGTAAGGTTCCGACGTTGACAAAAGTACCCGTATTAAGCTTAAAGTCCTCAGCAATGCGGCCGTCATACATTAGTCCCTGAGTTGGATCCGTTGGATCGACCAGACGTACCGCATCACCTGTATGGAAAAAACCTTCGTCATCAAATATGGTGCTTTGCTGATCAGATTTTAAACGCCAATAACCTCGCATTACATGTTGGCCACGCACACAGAATTCTAGTTTGTCACCATGAGGTACTAGTTTGATTTCACAGCCGGGTGCAGGGTAACCAATAAAGCCCGCCATGACACGTGGTCCTGTTGTAAATGCACAGGACGGAGCAGTTTCAGTCATACCTAACCCGCTCATAATCCTGATTTTTTCCCCACAATGCGCCTGAGCAATTTTATCTAGACGATTCCAGCCTGCTTCTGATAAAGCTGCGCCAGCAAAGAATAAAATTTTCACTCGGGCAAAGAAACGATCACGAAGTTCTGCATCTTTCTCTAGGGCTTCGGTCAGCTCCTCCCAACCTTTAGGTACATTAAAATATACAGTAGGGGAGATTTCCTTTAGATTGCGAATGGTTTCATCAAACTTACCTGCAACGGGTTTTCCATCATCAATATAAATAGTGCCCCCGTTATAAAGAGCGATGCCAACATTATGACTTCCGCCAAAGGTATGATGCCAAGATAACCAATCCAGTAATACAGGCGGTGTTTTCTCAAACTCTGGAAAAGTTTGTAATAACATCTGCTGATTTACACACAGCATTAAATGCGTGGTTGGTACAGCTTTAGGTAATTTGGTTGAACCAGAAGTAAACAAAAATTTGGCAATTTGGTGTTCATCAAGTGTTTGATAAAACTCCTGAACATCGGTAACAGGAGTATCGAGTAAAGATTGAAAAGAGGTACATTGCTGTTGTCCCACAATGCCCGTATTCGTGATAATTTCTATATCGGATGTTGCGCACGCTTGGATGGCTTTGGCAAAAGTTTGCCCATCACTCGCATAAACCATGCCCGGCGTGAGAACCTCAAAGATATGTTTGAGCTTGCCAAAATCTTGAGAAATTAAAGAATAAGCAGGGGAAATAGCAGAAAAGGGAACACCCGCTAACATAGCACCCATTGACAGTGTTAGATGCTCAAGATCATTTCCCGATAGAATGAGTAGAGGCCGTTCCTGATTTAAATTGCGTCGGTGTATTGCCTGTGCAATGTGCCATGCACGTTGTAAGGTGTCGGCATAACTTAGTTTGATCCATTGCCCTTCAGCATTGCGTTTAGCTGCGAAAATGTGCTCAGGTTGAGTCTTGGCAAAATGAATCAGCCGATCAGTTAATTTTTGTGGATAAGGTTTTAACTGTTCTTTAGGCTCAATATAAAGTACCTGATCTTGATATCTATAAGTGATATCGTGTGATCCAAGTTTAACCAACCGTTCGCGGTCTTGTGATTGAGTGGCATTCATTTGCATTTCTTTCACTCCGTGGAAAGCGCATTACTGCGCTTGTTTTTGCATCATGCAATTTTTATTAAAAGTTTATTGTTGTCATTTAACCGCTCAAGTTAAATTAACCTTTAGATCGGATAATGACGTGATTGAGTTTGCACAGTAATCCATCTCAACTCGGTAAATTCGGCAATGGAAGCCTTACTTCCAAAACGTCCATAACCGCTGGATTTAGTTCCACCAAATGGCATTTGTGCTTCATCATGCACGGTTGCGCCATTAATGTGACAAATTCCTGAATCAATCTGCTTGGCAACCTCAAACGCTTCAGCAAAATTTTGACTAAAGACCGCCGATGACAAGCCAAATTCACTGTCATTGGCCAGTGCAATGCCTTCTTCAAGGGTATGAAAGCGTTGGACTGTACATACGGGGCCAAACGACTCTTCACGATACAGTAGCATCTCTGGCTGAATGTTGAGCACCAAGGTCGGTTGCATTGTAGTGTCATCAATCTGAATACCCAATGGTAAATCGGCCCCTTTACTTTGAGCATCGTCTAATAAATGCTGAATACGCTCAGCGGCACGTCGACTTTCTAACACACCTAACACATTGTTTTGAACTGTTGGATTACCCGCTTTCAGTGCTTGTGTTTTTGCAATCAGTTTTTCTATAAATTGATCAGCTATACCATCCTGAACCAAAACCCGTTCAGTGGACATGCAGATCTGGCCCTGATTGAAAAAAGCACCAAAGGCAACTGCATTGACTGCTTCATCTAAATGGGCTTCATTTAAAATGATAACTGGCGCTTTACCCCCAAGTTCAAGTAACACAGGTTTTAAATATTTTGCCGCTGTTTCGGCAATAATTTTTCCTACTTTAGTTGAACCCGTAAAATTAATTCGTTTTACTGCAGGGTGCTCAATTAAGCGTTGTACAATTTGAGGTGCGTCTTCTGGTGCATGGGTAATGACATTGACTACGCCATCGCCTAGACCCGCTTCACATAAAATCTGTCCGATTAAACGATGCGTTGCAGGGCAAGCTTCAGATGCTTTTAGTACCACAGTATTACCGCAAGCCAGTGGCATCGCCAAAGCACGAGTCGGCAAAATTACCGGTGCATTCCAAGGTGCAATTCCAACCACCACACCACAAGGAACTCGAATGCCCATCGCCAGATTTCCCGGTACATCAGAAGGAATCAGACTACCGTCAATCTGCGTGGTCATGGCAGCAGCTTCACGGAGCATATTGGCTGCAAGATGCACATTAAACCCATACCATGTTGCAGTTGAACCTGTTTCCTGCATCCCTATCTGAATAAACTGATCACTATGTTGATCCATTAAATCTGCCGCTTTTAATAAACGTAAACGACGCTCAGTTGGGGAAAGTTTTGACCAAACTTGAAAAGCTTGTTGTGCTGATTCGATCGCACGATCAACATCCTCAAGTGTTGCAGCTGCTGCCACACTTGCGACTTGACCATCAATGGGACTAATGCGTTTAAAGCTTGCCCGATTAGATGCATCAAGGGATTGACCGTGAATGAGTAACTGTACATTTTGCATGGGTTGTGTCCTTACATAGCCGATAAAATCAGAAGTTAACCAGTACGCTTATAGCTCTGTAAACCCGGTTTAATCGATTTTTCGTCCAAGAATTGTTTCAATCCTTCCTGACGTCCGCCTTCGGTATCACGATGGATACATTGATCCAGTTTGGCATATAAATAGTCTTCGTTTTGATCCCATGTAAGTTCACGACAACGCTTAAAGCCGTTTTTAGCAGTACGCAGTACGACTGGGTTTTTCTCAAGTAAGCAATTTGCCAGTTCTGTGACTTCTGCTTTAAGTTGGGCCAAAGGAACGCTTTTGTTAATCAGTCCCATTTGTTCGGCTTCTTTCCCACTAAAAGTTTTACCGGTCATGATGTAATACAATGATGCACGGTGACCCACAGTATCTGCCATCGCCTTACTTACAAGATTACCGGGTGGAATGCCCCAGTTAATTTCAGACAAACCAAAAGTCGCCTCATCGGCCGCTATTGCTAGATCACATGCTACTAGTGGAGAAAAGCCACCGCCAAAACACCAACCATTGACCATGGCAATCGTTGGTTTTGAATACATTCTGAGTAATTGCCACTGCCAGCGGCAAGAGTCACGACGAATACGTTCCTGAAAAATTTCGGGTTGTGTATCCACTTCACGAAAGTATTCTTTTAAATCCATTCCCGCAGTCCATGAATCACCTGCACCTGTTAAGACTAAAACTCTGGCATTTTGATCAAGTTCTAGCGTTTCAAGTACATCAATCATCTCGCGGTTGAGGGTCGGACTCATGGCATTTTTCTTTTCAGGACGGTTTAAAGTCACCCATGCAATGCCATTTTCTAATTGTACATCAACGGTTTCCCAACGTTTTTCGTATGTCATGTGTATTCTCCTTAAATGACATTTGTGCTGCTCTGGATTTAATTTAATATCAGTTAAACTTACATTCAAGTGTTTTTTGCAAAATAATTAAATTTTTTTATATTTAATTGAAAATTATAAATAAAAATATTTAATTTAAAATTATTAGTAAAATGGTATTGATTTTTTTATAAGCTTAACTGATATTTTAAGAGTGTTGTAACAACACTACACAATAAAAAATGTCATGGAAATCTGGTCTAAATAAGGAAAGGACTATGGATAAAGTACTACATCCGTCAGGAAGGGCGAAGCTGACGTTACTACTGTGTTTTGCAATTGCAATCTTTGAAGGTTTTGATCTTCAATCAATGGGCGTGGCAGCACCGCGCATGCGCGCAGAGTTTATGCTGGACAATGCACAAATGGCGTGGGCATTTAGTGCAGCCATTATTGGAACTTTGCCGGGTGCCATTATTGGTGGGCGATTGGCTGATATTATTGGCCGTAAGAAGATTTTGATTATTAGCATTTTAATCTTTGGTGTAATGTCTTTACTTACTGCCTACGCCGAAAATTATAGCTTACTTTTACTCATTCGCTTTTTTACAGGTTTGGGCATGGGTGGGGCTTTACCAATGATGATTACTTTGGCTTCAGAAGCTGTTGCTGAAAATCGAAAAGCAACTGCGGTTAGTATTATGTACAGTGGCATTCCTTTTGGCGGTCTACTCACTTCAGTGGTTGCTATGTTATTGGCAGGTGATAGCGAATGGCGACATATTTTTTATGTGGGTGGTATTGCTCCCATTCTATTAATTCCACTACTCATGAAGTATCTACCAGAGTCTAAAAGTTATTTGCAACAAAAGACACAAACACCTACTCCTTTTTTCGAGGTGTTATTTGCCAAAGAAAGACGTATGTCGACTCTTCAAATCTGGGTCAGTTTCTTTTGTACGCTGGTAGTTTTGTATTTCCTATTGAACTGGCTACCGCTGCTGATGGGTGCGCAAGGACTTTCCAAATTAGAAGCCAACTACGTGCAAATGGGTTACAACGTAGGCGGAATTTTTGGATCCATTCTCATGGGTATGTTACTGGATAAGATGCGTATGGGGAGCGTTATTAAATTTATTTACGCGGGTATTTTGGTCGCGCTTTGCTGTTTATCAATTTCTCCAACGGTTGCCTTATTGGCACTTTCTGCTGTGGGGTGTGGTTTATTTATTGTAGGTGGTCAATCTGCACTTTATGGATTGGCTGCAATGTATTATCCCACTGAAATGCGTGGCACTGGGGTCGGGGCTGCTGTTGCAATTGGACGAATCGGTTCATTTGCAGGTCCATTGTTTGCAGGATTTCTGTTATCACTGGGGCAAAGTGCCACGATTGTAATAGGCTCAAGTATCCCTGTGATTTTGATTGCTGCAATTTCAGCCTTACTGCTTGTCAGAAAGCCTAAACAGGCAGTACAGTTAGCACATAGCCAAAGTACCACTTAAGTGAAATAAAAAGTATGGAGCAGGGCTTCATACTTTTTTTAATTCTGATGATAAAAGCCTATGCGAAACTCAAATTCAATTGAAAAAAAACGAGAAGATGAACCTAGACTCAGCTATATGATCGCTCGTGTGGATCGAATCATTAGTAAACATCTCACAGAATGTCTAAAAGATTTAAATATTAGCTTACCTCAATTTACTGCTTTATCGGTTTTGGCAGCTAAACCGAACTTATCTAATGCCAAGCTGGCAGAGCGTTCTTTTATCAAACCTCAATCTGCCAATAAAATTTTACAAGACTTGTTGGCCAATGACTGGATTGAAAAAACACCAGATCCAACTCATGGTCGTCGTATTCTGTTGACGGTGACCCCTAAAGGTCTGGCAAAGTTAGCAGAATGTAATCATGTGGTTGAAAAAGTGGAACGCCAAATGTTGCAGGGCATAGATATTAATTTGGCTTACTTAATTCGCAATAATCTAGAAATTATGGTGAAAAACCTAAGCACAACTCCTGCAATAATAGACGAATCCTAAAGTTGGACTAGCGTTCACTTTTAGCCAGTTCGACGTTGATATAGCTCATAATCATGGTTTTTAAACCTTGCACTAGCTCATCAAAAGTGATGTAGGGATTGGGCAAAATCAAATGTCGGGCAATATTAAAAATTCCACTATTGATACTAACGTATGCGGTCACGGCTAAATTATTGACTTTAAGGTATTTGGGATTATGCATCATGTATTTCATAACGATATTCATCAACTCACGTTCAATCTGGTTGATATATTTGTCATATTTCAGCTCACTGGCATAACGTAAGCAAAGCAAATAACGTTCATTATTTTGGGTCAGTAAGTCGCGAAAAGTATAAAAGATAAGCTCAATAACCGATTCGAGATCCATATTCATAATGATGGGGGTAAGATTCTGAATCATGTCCAAAATCTCCTGCACAAAAGAATGTGCCATTGCATCATAGATTTCTTCTTTGTTTTTAAAGTATTCGTACAATGAGCCAACACTCACCCCTGCAATATCTGCAATATGTCGGGTAGTCGTACCGCTGGTGCCATGTAATGCAACAGAAATAAAACCTGCTTCAATAATGGTGTCAACCGTGACTTTAGCGCGAGTCTGGCGTGGTTTACGTGTGCTCAACGTTGAATCCTTAAAATCCGAATGTTAGTTCAAGTTATCATGTCAGGCCATATTCACCAAATTAAAAAACATAAATCCGAACAGGTGAAATTGTTTATTTAACTTAATTTTTTAGGGAAAAATAAATAAATAATGTCATTTGCTTAAAGTGTCATTATTTATATTATTTTTTGCCAATATATTTATTTATATTTAGTAAAAACAAATAATTATATTTGAATGGTTTTGATAGTGAGGTGAGGAGAGTTAACTCTTTTATGGGGATTTGGAAAATTTAGACCCGAATTGAATCCGAACATGAGATCAGATTAGCATGAAACTGTCCTCGAAGTGTGAACAATATTTCGGTTTACATGATTGAATGCTTTAAGAAGGTGTCGCCATGATTACGACAGTAGTAAAAAAATCAGTCCAAGCTTTCAAATCCACGCCAAAATTTGAATTATCTGATTATTCTCAAAAACAAACCATTCCTATTCGTCATCTGGCGATTGGATTTGAAGGTCAAGAAATTGATATTTCATTTTATATGAATAATCAGTTTGCTACGATTTTTTTCGCCACACTTTCTGTATTTTTGACTTATGGTGAAGATTTGGTGATTGAAACTGCGCGTTTTCATCGTGATATGGTAAAAGATCCAATTTTGAAACAGCGCGTAACTTCACTTATTGGACAAGAAGCCATTCATTCTAAATTACATAATGAATTTAATGATGCTATTGCTCATGAAGCGATTAACTATCCTGTCGCTTTATATCGGTTTTTGGGTGAAAAATTCTTTGAAAATATTTTCTTAAAATTTCCACAACCTTTAAAGCTTTCCATGATGGCTGGAATTGAACATTTTACTGCTGTACTGGCCGAATACATGATGAAGCATGAAAAGAATTTTTATTATTCAGATGATGCTAAAACACGTGCTATGTGGATGTGGCATATGTTGGAAGAGTCAGAACATAAAGATATTGCCTATGATGTTTACCAGTTATTGAATGGCAATTATCCACTACGGGCAGCAGGCTTTTTTATTGCATTTGGTACAATTTTAGGCCTGATCCCATTTTCCACTCTTTTTGTTCCGATGCTACGCAAGCCGAAAGATATGTTGACTCGAAAGTTTTGGAAAGATGCGAGTCGCGGTGTGAGCTTGATTTTCAGTCCAAAAGATGGAGTATTTGGAAGCACGATGGGGCAAATCTTTGATTACTTACGTCCAGATTTTCATCCGGATGATCATGATACAACCGCTTATCTTGAATATTACAAAGATAAACTGCTGTCAGAAGGTGGAGCTATTGCGCCTTATCTGGTTAAAACATTTACGCCACCATTACGTCACTAAGCAAGGATGATGTTCAGTCAATCGGCTGAGTTAAAAGGGAACAGCTTATGAAATTATTGGGTCGTAAAAATAAAAAGCCAAGTCAACAGGCTTATGCGGTTGTAACAGGTGCAGGCAGCGGAATCGGTCGTAGTTTTGCACTAGAACTTGCTCGTCGTGGTGGTACTGTAGTGTGTTCGGATATCAATCTGGATGCAGCTAAAGAAACTGTTAATCTGATCGAACAACTCGGTGCTACTGCATTTTCAGTGCAATGCGATGTGGGCAAGGCGGAACAGGTCGTGAAACTGGCTGAACAGGCCGAAAAGTTAATGCAAAACCCAGTGACGCTGGTAATCAATAATGCGGGCATCGGTTTAGGTGGTAAGTTTGATGAAATGACGATAGAAGATTGGCAATGGTGTATGGATGTCAATTTATGGGGAGTCATTCATGGTTGTCGCACCTTTGTACCGAAGTTTAAACAATTGGGTCATGGCGCCATTATTAATGTTGCATCCGCAGCATCTTATACCGCTGCACCAGAAATGACGGTGTATAACGTCAGCAAGGCAGGGGTTCGGGCATTATCAGAAACACTATCTGCCGAACTTAAAAAGTTTGACATTAAAGTCAATGTTTTATGTCCGACGTTGGTGCCCACCAACATTATTAAAAATGGCAAAGTACCTCACAAAGGAATTCTGGATTATGCACTGACGAATCTGGCGTTTACTACTAGTGATAAAGTGGCAAAGCTGACGCTCGATCGATTGGATCGAAACAAGCTTTACACCATTCCCCAGATTGATGCCAAACTTTTCTGGTTGATGAAACGTGCAGCACCAAATCTATATGCAAAATTTTTAGGGACTTCGTACAGATTAATGAAATAAGCCTGAGAAAATTTAAAGTCGTTTGCCAAATGAGATACCTGTAAACGTGGTTCATAAACTACGATGTATCAACCACATGAATGACCTTGAATAAAAGTAGGCAAATTAACAAGTACAGATAGAAATAGATAGGATATTCTGATGACAGCTCAAGCAAAAAAATTAAACTCAGCTGAAAGCAAAGCCTTACCGCAACACATTTACGATGCTTTTATTGTGGGTGCAGGTATTTCAGGAATTGCAGCTGCGATTCGACTTGATCAGGTGGGTTATACCAATTACAAAATCATTGAAAAAGCCGGGCGCGTAGGTGGCACATGGCGTGAAAATACATATCCGGGTTGTGGCTGCGATGTCCCTTCAGCGCTGTATTCTTATTCTTTTGCTCCAAGTGCTAAGTGGAGTCATTTATTTGCGCGTCAACCTGAAATTTTAAACTACCTAGAAGATGTCAGTCACAAATTTAATGTTCATGAAAAAATTGAATTTGAGACAGAACTGGAAAAAGCAGCGTGGGATAACGAACGTAATGTATGGATACTTGATACCAATAAAGGTCAGTATCTTTCTCGTAGCGTAGTTTTTGCAACGGGTCCAATTACCGAAGCACAAATCCCTAAACTGGATGGAATTGAAACATTTAAAGGTGAAATGTTTCATTCCGCCAAATGGAATCACGCTTATGATTTAACGGGTAAACGTATTGCCGTGATTGGTACGGGCGCCTCTGCCATTCAGTTTGTGCCACAAATTCAACCCTTGGCCAAAGAACTGTTTGTTTTCCAGCGTACGGCACCTTGGGTTGTGCCAAAACCAGATATGGAACTTGGTGAGTTTGGTAAGTCTGTCATTGAAAAATTTCCTGTGATTCAGTCGACGTGGCGTAAAACCGTCGCACAATCACTGAATGCGATTAACTTTGGTTTGCGTAACCCTGCTGTACTAAAGCCTGTAGGGGAATTGTTTAAACAGGTATTAAAATCTCAGGTCAACGATCCAGAATTACTTAAAGCGGTGACGCCTGATTTTACTATTGGCTGTAAACGTTTATTGTTTGCTAACAATTATTATCCTGCCTTACAAGCTGAAAATACCCATTTGATTCCTCATGGTTTGGTCAAAGTCGAAGGCAATACCGTCATTTCTGCCAATGGTGAACGTCATGAAGTTGATGTCATTATTTGGGGAACTGGCTTTGAAGTGTCCCATCCACCGATTGGTCGTCGTGTTTATAATGATAAAGGCGAATGTTTAAATGACCTGTGGAAACATAGTTCTCCAGAAGCTTATTTAGGGACAAATATTGAAAATGTGCCCAATGCTTTCTTGGTACTAGGGCCAAATGTATTGGTTTATGATTCGTTTATTGGTTTAGCGGAAGCACAACTTGACTACATTATTGATGGTTTACAAAAAATCAAAAAACACAATATTGCCAAACTAACCATTAAACCGCAGGTGATACATGCACATAACGAATTGGTACAGAAGCATTTAAAAACGACTGTATTTAACGCGGGTGGTTGTAAGAGCTATTATCTGGATGTTAACGGACGCAATTTTGCAGCATGGCCTTGGTCACTGAAAAAATTAAAACAGCGTTTGAAAACATTGAACTTGCGAGATTATGACGTTAGTTATCAAACTACAGTGAGTGAAAGTAAAGTAGACGCTTAATTTTCTGGTTTATATTCAACACATATAGCAGTCTATTGTTTTTCAATTGACTGCTTTTATTTTGATGCCCGTTTTTATTTGATTTTCAGTTTTCAAAGGAATATGACATGAAACAAGGACAGTCCAGCCGTACTGCCGAAGCCGCTGCGGCATTACGTGCTAATCATTATTTATTCTCTCCTGATCCAATTTTTGCTGATGCTTACGCTTTTGAGATGACCAGCAAAGGCTGGAAAGCTTTATTAAAGTTACCTTTGATGAATAGGCTATTTAACTCACCACCACTTAATCGAACGTTGGGGCTATTGACTGCTCAGGTGGTAGGACGTTCCCGTTATGCCGAAGATCAATTACAACAAGCGATTGAAAAAGGAATCGATCAATATGTGTTGGTTGGAGCAGGGCTAGACTCATTTGCTTTGCGTCAGGCGGCGCGTTATCCGGATTTAAAAATTTTTGAGGTCGATCATCCCGATACTCAGCGTTTAAAAATACAAAAATTAAAACAGCTTGGTGATATTCCTGCAAATGTCGAATTTGTAGCCATTGATTTTGAAAAAGAGTTTTTGGCACACGCTTTATTAAGAAGTGGTTACAGCCAAGACCATCCTGCTTTTTATTCATGGCTGGGTACAACACATTATTTACAACCGGAAACTACCTTACAAACTTTAGAAAGTATTGCTGGTTTTGCAGTGCCTCAAAGTGAAATTGTGCTGGATTATTCGATTGATTTTAAGCAACTACAAGGTATTGAAAAAATTGGTACTCAAGCTGTTGCTCAATTCACAAAAATCTTGAGAGAGCCTTTGAAGGGGCAATTTAATTCATCAGAATTACATCGTTTTGTTGATCAAATGGGCTTTCAGGTACTTGAGGATTTATCAGGTGATGAACTATCGCAACGTTATTTTTATGCCCGTCCAGACCATATCAAACATACAACGGCAACCCATATGTTGCATCTGATACTTGTATCAGGAAGGGAGTAAACACAGATTGATTTAAAAAATGCAATTTATAAAGATGTGACGTAGTCACTTGCCGAGTGACGCGTTATGATGAATACCAGTGAGTTACTGGGACAGCGCATGAATATTATTGCAGATGAAAATCTGGCATTTACTGATTATTTTTTTTCTGAATTTGGCAAAGTTGAACATCGGGGTGGTCGTCATTTACAGCACAAAGATGTCAAAGATGCAGATGCCTTAATTATTCGATCTGTAACTCAAGTAAATCATGCCTTGATTGACCAGACTCCATTAAAGTTTGTGGGGAGTGCGACCATTGGAACAGACCATATGGATATTACTGCACTAGAGCAACAGGGTATTACATGGACCAATGCACCAGGATGTAATGCACAGGCTGTAGCAGAATATGTCATTACCGCTTTATTACATTTAAAACCTGAATTATTACACCAACAAATTACACTGGGTATCGTTGGTCTAGGGAATGTTGGACGTCGTCTGACAACGATGGCGAAATTATTAGACTGGCGTGTAATAGGTTATGACCCTTATGTGCAGCTTGATTATATTGAAAATGTCTCATTTGAAAAATTATTGCAAGATAGCCATGCCATTTCAATCCATGTTCCTTTGACAAAAGCAGGCGATTATCCAACTTATCATTTATTTAATGAACAGAGCCTGCGAGCAATGCCACGAGATACGATTTTGATCAACAGTGCACGTGGGCCTGTGGTGGAAGAACTTGCTTTGATGAATGACATTCAGAAAACAAAACGTCAAGTGGCGCTAGATGTATTTGAACATGAACCATTAATTTCAGCACAATTGCTGGATTTAGTTGGTCTGGTTACACCGCATATTGCAGGTTACAGTTTGGAAGGTAAAGCACGAGGCACCCAAATGGTGTATCAGGCCTTTTGTCAGCATTTTGGTTTTAAAGCCGAGAAACAGTTTGAATCACAACTTCCTCTTTGTGAACCATATTTTAAAGATTTATCATTGAAACAGGTCCTACAACGCTATCTTTCAGACATTTATGATATTCAGCGTGATGATCAAAATTTACGAGCCTGTGTCAAAGAGGGAAAAGTTGATCAACAGGCCTTTGATCGATTAAGAAAAGAATATCCACTGCGTCGTGAATGGGCAGCGCATGGAGGGCCTTTGGCATGAGTCAACTCTCAGGTTTAAATTGTTATCAGCCAACTTGCTCCATGGACGCACTCAAAGCGCGCGCCAGACTATATCAAACGATTCGTGATTTTTTCGATAAACGTGATGTAATGGAGGTTGAAACCCCGATTATTTCTCAGGCTGGGGTGACTGATGTACATCTAGCTTCCGTACGTGCATTACGTTGTATTGAAGGAAAAGAGCGTCTTCAATACTTACAAACTTCGCCAGAGTTTGCCATGAAGCGTCTGCTGGCGAGTGGAAGCGGATCTATTTATCAGATCTGTAAAGTATTTCGTGATGATGAACACGGGCGTAAACATAATAGCGAATTTACCATGCTGGAATGGTATCGTCCTGAGTTTGATTTAAAAGACTTAATGCATGAAACTGCGGATTTATTACAAAGTTGCTTAAGACATCGTTTTGATGATATTCGCCCCATGATTCTAAGTTATAAACATGCATTTCAGGATCGTCTGGAGATTAATCCTTTACAAGCAAGTTTACAGCAATTAAAAAACACCGCTCAACGTGTTGGCTTAACTCTGGACTTAGGTGATGATCGTTTGGCTTACATGGATTTACTCTTTTCACATTTTGTCGAGCCGAGTCTAGGGTTTGACACGCCAGTATTTTTAACTGATTTTCCGCCTGAAATGGCGTCTTTAGCCAAAGTACGAATAGATGAGGATGGAGAGCAAGTTGCTGCACGTTTTGAGCTTTATATCGAAGGTCTGGAATTAGCCAATGCCTATGATGAATTATTGGATGCGCAAACGTTAAGACAGCGTTTTGACGCAGATAATCTTGAACGTAAGCATCAAGGTTTACCCCAAATGCCGCTGGATGAATATTTATTGGCGGCCTTACCGAATATGCCCGCTTGTTCGGGTATTGCTCTTGGGATTGACCGTTTATTGATGATCGCGACACGTCAAATGCGGATTGATCAGGTGATCGCTTTTCCTGCGACAATTGCGTAATATTTCATCTCATCCTCAAAAACCGACCAAAAAATAAGCCGCATCATGGCGGCTTATTTTTAAATATAGAGTTAGTCTTGTTGAATTCCGCCCACTAACCAGTCTTGCTGTGAACCCGCAGGTTTAACAAAATGCCAGATTTCAGAGAATGGCTGTGGCTGGCTATTTAAGTCTTCACTAACCGTACCTGTAAAGCGTACGCTGACCACATACTGACCATTTTCAGTGTTACTATCAATAACCATCGCATTCAGGTTGCTGAATTCAGCCACATCTTGATCTTGATTCGCCATGATATCGTTATACATGGAAGTATAAAGATCTGGAGTTAAATAACGGCGAATCTCTTCAATATTGCTCGCAGAGTTTACCGATTGAATATGATTAAAACGCTGGCGCGCGATACGCAAGAATGTTGCAGGTTCAGTACCATCAGGAAGCTGATTGCCACTGTTGGTATAAGCACTACCAAATGGTGCAGAAGTTGGCGCTGCATTTGAACTGCCACCTACACTTTGTCCGAAGATATTCGTGTTATCACCCGTTGAAGAACGAGTGGTTGTGGTATTTTGTCCAAATGGAGTTGAGCCTCCAGCATTGTTTGGCGCAAATGGATTATTCGCAGCAACTTTTTGTTTATTGCTGAAACGACGGAAAATAAAGAAAGCAATCGCTGCAATCAAGACAATCCAGATCCAGCCAGGAATGCCACTCTTTTTCTCTTCTTGAGCCTGTGCCTGAGCTGCTGCATCCTGTTGTGTTGCCTGCTGTTCAGGTGAAGTTGAATGACGGTCATCCGCCAGCGCATTGGCAGCAACGGCACCCACAGCAGCACCTGCAACACCCGCAGCAACCATTGAACCAACACCAGGACCAGAACGCTGAGGTGTACCAGCAGGTGCTGTTTGCGGTGCAGGAGTCACTTGGCGAGGCTGTTGATAAGACTGGCTTGGGGCTGCTGAACGTGACATACCATGGCTTTTGCCACCACCTGCACGTTTTGCTTCAGCAAGAGGAGCAACCACCAAAGCAGCCATCAAAATACCTGCTAATAAACCACGCTGTCGTACTTCCATCGAAAATTCCTATATAAAATCAATTTACAAATGTATTTATGCAGTCTTTTTTCATGAATTTCAATAATAAAAATATATTTTTTATGTCAAATCATATCGGTTGCTTTAGTTTAACTCTTCACTTAATTGTAGAGCTTCACTCAGTGCCTCATGTAAACGCGCCACTGCAATGACCTGTACGCCATCGATACTTTTTTGTGGTGCATTCCCTCTGGGTAAAATTACATATTTAAAGCCATGTTTTGCTGCTTCTTTGAGACGTTCCTGACCATTTGGAACAGGACGGATTTCACCAGATAGTCCTACTTCGCCAAATACCGCAAGCTGTTGCGGTAAAGCTTTTCCGCGTAAACTAGACGCACAGGCCAGTAGCACCGCTAAATCAGAACCTGTTTCGGTAATTTTTAGTCCACCTACTACATTCACGTAAACATCCTGACCAGAGGTTTGTACACCTCCATGACGATGCATGACCGCAAGTAGCATATTTAAGCGGTTTTGTTCAAGTCCAAGAGCAACCCGCCGTGGTTGACCATGTGCATCATCCACCAATGCCTGTACTTCAACCAAAAGTGGGCGAGTACCTTCACGACTAATCATCACGATAGAACCAGGAATTGCTTCATCATAACGACTTAAAAAAATGGCAGAAGGATTAGCTACTTCACGTAGCCCTTTGTCAGTCATACCAAAAACACCCAGTTCATTCACTGCGCCAAAACGGTTTTTTACTGCGCGAATCATACGGTAGCGTGAATCTGATTGCCCTTCAAAATACAAAACGCAATCTACCATATGTTCAAGTACACGCGGGCCAGCCAAAGCGCCTTCTTTTGTAACGTGACCCACGATAAATAAGGCAGTTCCACTATGTTTGGCAAAGCGAGTCAGTAAGGCAGCTGATTCACGAATTTGTGAAACCCCACCCGGAGCAGATTGCAGGGTTTCCGTATATAGGGTTTGAATTGAATCTAAAATAGCAACAGCAGGCCGCTCCTGTGCCAAAATCTCACAGATCCGTTCTACACAGGTTTCAGCCATGACTTTGAGTTTATTAGCTGGTAAATCTAATCGCTGGGCACGGAGTGCCACCTGAGATAATGATTCTTCACCTGTAACATATAATGCGGAGCTATTACTGCTTGCCATATAAGTTGCGGTTTGCAGCAAAATGGTAGATTTACCAATACCGGGATCACCTCCAATCAGCACCACTGAACCAGTGACCAGCCCGCCACCAAGTACTCGATCAAACTCGCCAATGCCAGTAGCAACACGTGTCTCATGCGAAACAGAGATTTGATTTAATGTCGTGACTGTGGAGGTTTGGCCTGCATAACCGCCCAGTTTAGGTTTGCCGCGATGTGAGGAAGTAGGTTCAAGACGGACTTCGAGCAAACTATTCCATTCACCGCATTCTGAGCATTGACCTGCCCACTTGGGGTGATCTGTACCACATTGTTCACAGCGATAAACAGTTTTAACTTTGCTCATATTCAGTGCATCTTGGAATTAATGAATCAGGGAAATGTAACAATTGAGAACTTTAAACACAAATTTTGTAGGAAAATATCGCCAAAAAATAGTTTGGCACGTAAACTGCAATCTCAGGAAGAAGTTCAATTACAGCTTAAAAATGGAGTAAGTATGTCTAAAAAAGCATCTTATAGGCGTTTTTATCAAGAAAAATGAAGCAATAAGTTAAAAAACTTTTTTGTTTTAAATAGTTTTAGGCTTATTTTAAAAAACAAAATTTGAGAGTTTAAAAAAACAATGTCAAATGAAAATTTTGGTTCACATTCTGGAGAAGGTGAACTCTCACGTAGTTTATCCAATCGTCATTTACAATTGATTGCAATTGGCGGTGCGATTGGTACAGGGTTATTCATGGGGTCGGGCAAAACGATTAGTTTGGCTGGACCCTCTATTTTATTTATTTATATGATCATTGGATTAATGGTTTTTTTCGTCATGCGTGCGCTTGGTGAATTGCTTTTGTCCAATCTTCAATATAAATCATTTATTGATTTTTCAACTGACTTAATTGGCCCTTGGGCAGGTTATTTCGTGGGCTGGACATACTGGTTGTGCTGGATCACGATCGGTATCGCAGATTTGTCTGCCATTATTTATTACTTACAGTTCTTTAATAATGGGCAGCCCTTTAGCCCCACTGAAGGGGCAATGATCAGTGTTGCGGCCATTGTATTCATCATGGGGCTAAACCTCATGACGGTAAAACTCTTTGGTGAGCTTGAGTTCTGGTTTGCCATGATTAAAATTACTGCGATTGTGGTATTGATCGCAGTGGGTTTGTGGATGGTTTTTACAGGATTTACTTCAACAGCAGGTGATATCGCCTCATTTAGTCATTTATGGGCCAATGGTGGTTTCTTCCCGACGGGAGCAGAAGGTTTTCTGGCGGGTTTCCAGATTGCAATTTTTGCCTTTGTTGGTGTGGAGTTGGTTGGTACTACAGCGGCTGAAACCAAAGATCCCGCGCGTAACCTCCCTAAAGCAGTCAATTCGATTCCAATTCGTATCATTATTTTTTATGTATTGGCGTTATTAGTGGTCATGTCTGTGACGCCGTGGAATCATATTAATCCAAATGTCAGTCCCTTTGTAAACCTATTTAGTCAGGCGGGTATTGCGGCTGCGGCAATTATCATGAATCTAGTGGTATTGTCTTCAGTGATGTCATCTATGAACAGCGGTGTCTTCTCGACGAGCCGTATGATGTTTGGCTTATCACGTGAACATCAAGCCCCTAAAGCTTTTGGATCGTTAAATAAAGGTCAGGTTCCTGCCAATGCCCTTTATTTTTCGACAGTGTGTTTGTTGCTAGGCGCTGCTTTACAATATTTTGTGCCGAATACAGTTGAAGCATTTACACTTGCAACAACTTTATCCACCATTTTATTTATCTGTGTTTGGCTGATGATTATCTGGAGCTATATGCGTTACTACAAAACGCGTCCAGAGTTACATGCGGCATCGACATTTAAATTGCCAGGTGGGTTGACTACCTGTTGGGTCGTGATTATTTTCTTTGTAAGCATGATTTATGTCTTGTCACTCGAACCCGATACCATGAAAGCCTTGATGGTCAGTCCAATCTGGTTTGTAATTTTAATTATCGGGTATTTTGGTTTTTATAAACCCCGATTAAAAGCCCATAAATAATTGAAAAAAACGCCAGTCTGTGACTGGCGTTTTTTTACTTCAAAATTAAAGCGCTAAACTTTTTTGCTTTGGTCATGACGATGATCACGGTATACTTGATCGAATTATTTAAATAGGTGGTCAGATGCGTCAGGTCATTTGCTACATCGGTTTATTGTCTGTAGGAACGTTTTTGGTCGGTTGTGGGCAGTCTGGTGCTTTACAGTTACCCTCTGATCCTCATTATGACAAACGTGCCAAATATTTACTTTACTCCTCTAAGGATGCTGAGCATCAAGCACAGCAACATACGACTGAGGTAAAACAAGAGCCTTCAGCTTCAGAACCAACCCCATCACCTTAACGTCTCAAAGATAAGGATACATTCATGAGTTTCTCCCGTATTCAAGGGATATTGCATGCTGAGCAATGTTCACTGCTTCAGCTTGCCGAACAGTTTGGTACACCGTTATATGTTTATTCAAAAGCAGCTTTTGAAAAACATTATCTAGATATGGATCGTGCTTTTGATTTTATCGACCATCAAATCTGCTTTGCGGTAAAGTCAAACTCAAACCTTGCGGTATTGAATGTATTAGCCAAGCTTGGAGCGGGTTTTGATATTGTGACGGGTGGTGAGCTTGCACGTGTGTTGGCGGCGGGTGGTGATCCTGCCAAAATCGTATTTTCTGGTTTAGGTAAATCAGAAGCAGATATTGAAAAGGCATTACAGGTTGGAATTGCTTGTTTTAACGTCGAATCTTATGCGGAACTTGATCGCATTCAAAAAGTCGCAGCAAAACTGGGTAAAAAAGCACCGATATCCTTACGTGTCAATCCAGATGTGAATGCTAAAACTCATCCTTATATTTCAACGGGATTAAAAGAAAATAAATTTGGTATTCCAAGTGATACTGTTTATGAAACTTATCAATATGCGGCTTCTTTAGCGAATCTAGATGTGGTAGGAATAGACTGTCATATTGGTTCACAATTGACAGAAACTAAGCCTTTTGTGGATGCTTTAGATCGTGTGATCATGATGATTACGGAGTTGAAAAAACGGGGTATTGACCTCAAGCATATTGATATTGGTGGTGGTTTAGGCGTTTGCTATAAAGATGAAACACCACCAAGTGTTGAAGAATATGCCGATGCATTGAAACCTGCATTGCAACAGCTTGGTTTAAAAGTGTATATGGAGCCAGGACGTAGTATCAGTGCCAATGCTGGTGTACTGCTCACCAAAATTGATTTACTTAAACCAACGAACCATCGTAATTTCGCGATTATTGATGCAGCCATGAATGACTTGATTCGTCCTTCTTTATATGAAGCATGGATGGATATTCAGTCGGTGGATGCCAATACTGATGCTGAAGCAAAAGTATGGGATATCGTAGGGGCCATTTGCGAGACAGGTGATTTTCTTGGAAAAGACCGTACTTTGGCATTAAAAGACAATGATGTATTGGCGGTGCTTGGTGCCGGTGCCTATGGGTTTGTCATGAGTTCAAACTATAATAGTCGCGGTCGTGCTGCTGAAGTTATGGTCAATGCAGATCAGGTTCATCTGATTCGTGAGCGTGAAACGATTGAATCATTGTGGGATAAAGAACGTTTATTACCTGAGGAGTAAAACATGTTGCTTGAATTTACAAAAATGCATGGCTTAGGTAATGACTTTGTTGTGGTCGATTTGATTAGTCAACGTGCCTATCTTGATACTACTACCATTCAACGTATGGCAGATCGCCATTTCGGGATTGGTTTTGATCAGTTACTCATTGTTGAACCACCCGATTTTCCAAGTGCTGATTTTAAATATCGTATTTTCAATGCGGATGGTTCCGAGGTTGAGCAATGTGGGAACGGCGTTCGTTGTTTTGCCCGTTTTGTGCATGATCGCCAACTTACCAATAAAACCAAAATTAAAGTACAAACTAAAGCGGGTATTGTTGAACCTGAATTAGGGCTAAATGGTTTGGTTCGAGTCAATATGGGGTTTCCAAAGTTTTTACCGAATGAAATTCCGTTTGTCACTGAGGAATTTGAAGCGCTTTATACCCTAGAACTTGCTCATGAACAAAGCTTGAAAATCGATGTTGTCAATATGGGCAATCCCCATGCAGTTACTATCGTGCCAGATATTTTGACCGCGGATGTAGCGACTATAGGGCCACAAGTTGAATCCCATGTTGGTTTCCCGCAACGAGTGAATGCTGGTTTTATGCAAATCCTTGATGAAAAACATGTACGTCTACGTGTTTTCGAGCGTGGAGTGGGTGAAACTTTAGCTTGTGGTACAGGAGCTTGTGCTGCAGCGGTCAGTGGTATGCGCCGTGGTTTACTGGCCAACGAGGTTGAAGTTGAACTGGCAGGCGGCAAACTGCAAATTGCCTGGCGTGAAGGTGAGGTGGTTTGGATGACTGGACCAACTTCAACAGTTTATGACGGTCGTCTGGATTTACGTTATTTTCAGGGCTAAACATAGAAAACTGGTTCCAAAGAACCAGTTTTCTGATTTTAATTTAAGATATAAATTATCGGTCTATTGCTATTAAAAATTTTGTAGCTGTTAATCATGTACTGATGTTTTTATAACAAATAATGTTTTTAATAAAAAATGAAATAGTGGATAAAAACAAATGAATACAAAGGCAAAGGAATAGTATTTAGAGAAACCTACTTCAAAAAGTAGCAGATGAAGCTGCGTATCGTCCTGAATTTCTTGAGGCATTCATGCATAACTCAGCGCGAGATGAAGAACCAGTTTTAGTGGTGGGTTTATTATTGGGTGCAGTTGAGAAAAACCAACTTTATGAAATCAAATTGGGCAGGTTGTTTACGATAGTCTTGGAGAAGTAGTTGATATTTTTATCATTGATCCACAAGAATCTTCAAATTTATCTGGTTATCTGCTTGAGACCGAACCTTTTTATCTGCGTCAAAATAAAAACGAGCTTTCTTTACTCAGTTATTTTCACGAAAATAATGCAAAATAAATGGCTAAAAATAGAAAATGAATTCCGTTAAACATGTAATCTTTCTTCCTGGCGCATCAGGAAGCACTTCATTTTGGTTTCCTTTAATTGAGAAGTTACCCCAAGATATCACTCTACAAATGATGGCTTATCCTGCTTTTGCGAATGAGCCTGCACATCCAGACATCCATAATTTTGACCAATTGCAGCAATATATCCTTGAAAAAATTGATCGCCCATCGGTATTAATCGCTCAATCAATGGGAGGGATTTTTGCTGTAGCAGCAGCTTTGCAGAAAACAGAATTGATACAGGGTTTAGTACTGATTGCTACATCGGGCGGTATTGATCTGAGCAAATTCAAAGTGGCTGATTGGCGACAACATTATGCAAAAGAATTTTTAGATTATCCGGACTGGTTTATCACCACTAATATAAATTATGAGGATCAACTTGCACAGATCCAGCAGAAAACTCTGTTAATCTGGGGGGATCAGGATCTCATCAGTCCTGTTGACGTGGGCCAATATCTAGAGCAGTCATTCAAAGATGCTAAACTGAAGATTATTCAGGGTGGAGAACATGATTTAGCCCATCACTATGCTGAACAGGTGGCAAAAGAAATTATGCTATATTTATATCAGATCGATAAGAATATTTTAACTTAAGCAAGGAGAAATGATGTGATGCTTGATAACCATCAACTTCTTGAAATGTGGCTTAAAGAACGCACTATTCAAAATCAGTCTGAACATACGATTCATGCATATCAACGAGATTTAAATGATTTTTTTGTGTTCTGTGAGAACAAAAAGTTGGGGCTCAATGAGATTGAAGCCTCAGATTTACGAGAATACCTAGCCTTTAAAGTCGAACAGTCAAATTTGAGTAGCAGCAGTATTCAACGCCATTTATCTGCGATTCGTCAGTTTATGAAATGGGCACAACAAAGTAATTATCTCAACATGAATCCAACTGAGGACTTTAAGCTCAAACGTAAAGCACGACCTTTACCCGGCATGATAGATATTGAAACAGTTAATCAAATACTGGACCAGCCGGCACCAGAAAAAGTAAAGGATCAACAACTTTGGCTACGTGATAAAGCCATGTTGGAATTACTTTATTCCAGTGGTCTGCGTTTGGCAGAACTGCAAAGTTTGAAAATGAATGATCTTGATTTTAAACGTCAGCTTTTACGTGTAACGGGTAAAGGCAATAAAACTCGTATCATCCCTTTTGGAAGTAAGGCTAAACAAAGCTTAATAGAATGGCTGAAAATTTATAAGATTTGGAAAGGGAATGTTCTACCAGATAGCCCTGTCTTTGTTTCACAAAAAGGGGGGGCGCTTACACCACGCCAAATTGAATCAAGAGTGAAAATTCAGGCACAACGTGCGCAGGTCAATGTTGACTTGCATCCACATTTATTACGTCATTGCTTTGCGAGTCATATGTTGAGTGCCAGTGGTGATTTACGTTCAGTTCAGGAAATGCTCGGCCATAGCAATCTTAGTACGACCCAGATTTACACACATGTCGATTTTGATTATTTGGCACAAAGTTATGATAAAGCCCATCCTAGAGCCTAGGATTTTCATCTTAAAAAGATGAGTTGAGTTTTATTGTTACATTTCGAATGGCTTAAATATTTAAAAATTAATGGACTGACATTTTTGATCTGATGAGTCAGTAACGGTCAAATATCTAATTTTGTATAAAAGCTAAGCAAAAAAAGTGGCCTATCAGTCAGACTGATGAATTAAATCAAAATAAAACATATTATAAATCAAACATTAATAAAATATAAAAATTGCTGTAATTTCATGGAGAAACCTCCAAGAAAAAAAAGAATGAACTGACCATTTCAGGCTTTTTACGACTTTTTCGCATTGTTGGTGTAATTGTGACTTGACCGAAATGCCAAACACATTGCAAGATAAAGCACCTAAAAAATTCAATATGAAGCGTTAATATAACTCTTCTCAACATTTACTTGCTGAAACAGCCGAGGATTACATGAAGGCTCTTGTTGCTGTAAAACGTGTGGTTGATGCCAACGTTAAAGTTCGCGTTAAGCCGGACAATAGTGGGGTTGACCTTACTAACGTTAAAATGTCAATTAACCCATTCTGTGAAATCGCAGTGGAAGAAGCGGTTCGCCTAAAAGAAAAAGGAACAGTATCTGAAATCGTTGTGGTTTCTGTTGGTCCTAAAGAAGCTCAAGAACAAATCCGTTCTGCAATGGCTTTAGGGGCAGATCGCGGTATCTTGGTTGAAACGACTGATGAAATTGGTGCTTTGGAAGTTGCCAAAATTATTAAAGGTGTCGTAGAACAAGAAAAACCAGAATTGATTCTCCTTGGTAAACAAGCGATTGATGATGATTCAAATCAAGTTGGTCAAATGCTTGCTGCGTTGCTTGGTGCAGGTCAAGGTACTTTTGCTTCAGAAGTAAAAGTCGATGGCGGTAAAGTTCAGGTTACTCGTGAAGTTGACGGTGGTTTACAAACTGTTGAGCTTGCGCTTCCAGCAATCATCACCACAGATCTTCGTTTGAATGAGCCACGCTATGCGGCACTTCCAAACATTATGAAAGCGCGTAAAAAACCGCTTGATACTAAATCGCCTGCGGATTATGGCGTGGCTACAGGTACTAAACTTAAAACAGTTAAAGTTGAACCACCTGCTGAGCGTAAAGCTGGCGTGCAAGTGAAATCTGTTGATGAACTTGTTGAAAAATTGAAAAATGAAGCGAAAGTGATCTAATACAGAAGGATAAAATCATGAGTATTTTAGTAATCGCTGATCACAACAACCAAGCGCTTAACGGTGCGACTTTAAACGTTGTTGCGGCAGCTCAAAAAATCGGTGGTGATATTGCTGTATTGGTTGCTGGTTCTGGTGCTCAAGGCGTAGCGGATGCTGCGGCTAAAGTTGCTGGTGTAAGCAAAGTATTACTTGCAGACAATGCACTTTATGCTAACCAATTGGCTGAAAATGTTGGAAAACTAGTGGCCGATGTTGTGAAAGAAGGTGGCTATAAATATGTTTTAGCTGCTTCCACCACAACAGGTAAAAATATTTTACCACGTGTTGCCGCATTACTTGATGTCAGCATGATCACGGATATTATTTCTGTGGAATCTGCAAATACATTTAAACGCCCAATCTACGCGGGTAACGCGATTGCGACGGTTCAATCTGATGAAGCAGTGATTGTGGGTACTGTACGTGGTACAGCATTTGATCCTGTGGCTGCAGAAGGTGGTTCTGCTGCGGTTGAAACTGTGGGTGAAGCGGCTGATGCTGGCGTTTCTTCTTTCGTAAATGAAGAAATCGTGAAACTTGACCGCCCTGAATTGACTGCTGCACGTATTGTTGTTTCGGGTGGTCGTGGTGTCGGTTCTGGCGAGAACTACCATAAAGTTCTTGATCCATTAGCGGATAAACTAGGTGCTGCACAAGGTGCATCGCGTGCTGCGGTAGATGCTGGTTTTGTTCCAAACGATTTCCAAGTGGGTCAAACTGGTAAGATCGTTGCACCTGATCTCTATGTTGCGGTTGGTATCTCTGGTGCGATTCAGCATTTGGCAGGTATGAAAGACTCTAAAGTAATTGTTGCGATCAACAAAGACGAAGAAGCACCAATCAATAGTGTTGCTGACTACTGGTTAGTAGGCGATTTGAACACTGTTGTACCAGAATTGGTATCTAAGCTTTAATTCTTAGGATTAAGTCTTAGTCAACGCCTTTAAGCAAATCCTGAAGTTAAATACTTTATGATTTGTTTTAAAGGCGTTTTTTATTAGAAGTGATAAAAATAATGTGGTTTTATACCATTTTGCTGTTAAATATTTCACAAATTTTAAAAAAGAATGTGTTCTAAGTATTTGATTTATTCCATTACGAATAGATCTGTGGAACTGTCTGTTTTTTCAGCATAAATTTACTCAAATATTAAGAGATACACTGCATTAATCCATCACATTATCCGCATGATTTATGCTATACTTTTTAGCTATGTTTTTTACTTTTAGTTCAGTCTTTTGGACTAAGTTTTGCGAGATTAATACATAATTTGTGGCTAGCTTTGCTTTGCCGCATAGAAAGGAGTATGCATGAGCGTATCGGAAATCCGACCGATTGCCATTGAAGATGAGCTTAAAAACTCATATCTCGATTATGCAATGAGTGTAATTGTTTCACGTGCATTACCTGATGTGAGAGACGGCCTGAAACCAGTTCACCGTCGTGTGCTCTATGCGATGCATGAGCTAGGTAACGATTATAATAAAGCTTATAAAAAGTCTGCTCGTGTGGTGGGTGATGTGATCGGTAAATATCACCCGCATGGTGATACTGCTGTTTACGATACCATTGTTCGTATGGCTCAGGATTTTAGTCTGCGTTATCTTTTGGTAGATGGTCAGGGTAACTTTGGTTCTGTCGATGGTGATAGCGCTGCTGCAATGCGTTATACCGAAGTTCGTATGACAAGACTAACTCATGAGTTATTAGCGGATCTTGAAAAAGATACGGTTGATTGGGTCGATAACTACGATGGTTCAGAGCGTATTCCCGATGTATTGCCAACACGTGTTCCTAATTTATTAATTAACGGTGCAGCAGGTATTGCGGTCGGTATGGCGACTAATATGGCGCCACACAATTTAAATGAAGTGATTCATGCTTGTCTGGCATATGCAGATAATCCGAATATTTCGATTGAAGGATTGATGGAACATATTACGGGGCCAGATTTTCCGACAGGTGGTATCATTTACGGTAAATCAGGTATTGTAGATGCTTACCGTACAGGTAAAGGCCGTTTACATATTCGTGGTAAATACCATTTTGAAGAAGATGAGAAAACAGGTCGTACGACGATTGTTTTCACAGAAATTCCCTATCAGGTCAACAAGGCACGTGTCATTGAACGTATTGCTGAATTGGTAAAAGAAAAGAAACTGGAAGGAATTTCTGAGCTGCGTGATGAGTCTGATAAAGACGGAATGCGGATTGCGATTGATTTAAAGCGCGGTGAAAATGCTGAAGTTATCGTCAATAATCTGTTCTTAAATACTCAACTCGAAAATTCGTTTAGCATCAATATGGTCTGTCTGGATAACGGACAGCCAAAATTGATGAATTTAAAAGATATTATTGCGGCCTTTATCCGACATCGTCAGGAAGTCGTGACTCGCCGTACCATGTTCGAATTGCGTAAAGCACGTGAGCGTGGTCATATTTTGGAAGGTCTAACTGTTGCCCTTGCCAATATTGATGAAATTATTGAAACCATCAAAACCTCTGCTAACCCTGCAGAAGCACGTGAGCGTTTACAAGCGGGTGAATGGGCGGGTGGTGGCGTAACAGCTTTACTTGAAAAAGCAGGTGCGATCTCAGTACGTCCTGATGAAATCGAAGGTGAAGATCCAAATCGACCATTTGGTTTGTCTGGTGATATTTATCGTTTGTCACCAACACAAGTTGCTGCGATTTTAGAGTTGCGTTTACATCGTTTAACGGGACTTGAACAAGATAAACTTCATGCAGAATATTCTGAGATTCTTGCGCAAATTGCTGAACTCACTGCTATTTTGAATGATTTTAATCTTTTGATGGGTGTTATTCGTGAAGAATTGGCTCAAATTCTTCAGCAATATGGTGATGCTCGTCGTACCGAAATTATTGAATCACGCGTAGATTTCTGCCGTGAAGATTTGATTCCAGAAGAACAGGTCGTATTGACTGTTTCTCAAACTGGTTATGCCAAAACGCAACCATTGTCTGACTACCAAGCACAGCGTCGTGGTGGTCGTGGTAAATCTGCAACCTCTATGAAAGATGACGATATTATTCGGCATCTTGTAGTGGCTTCAAACCATGCAACTGTGTTGTGCTTTACCAATGTGGGTAAAGTTTATCGCCTGAAAGTATTTGAAGTTCCTCAGGCTTCGCGTGGCGCTAAAGGTCGCCCAATGGTGAATTTGTTACCACTGGATGCCAACGAAACAATTACTGCAATTTTACCTTTGACAGAGTTCCTCGAAAATCACTACGTCTTTATGGCAACAGCTTCGGGCACAGTAAAACGAGTTGAACTTGAGCAGTTTGCCAATATTCGTTCAAATGGTTTACGTGCTATTGAACTGAATGACGAAGACACTTTGATTGGCGTTGCCATTACAGATGGTGAGCAGCAAATTATGTTGTTCTCTAATGAAGGTAAGGCGATTCGTTTTGCTGAAACCGATGTTCGTGCGATGGGACGAACTGCTAAAGGTGTACGTGGTATGCGCGTGACACTAGCCGCAACACTGGATGTGGAAGAATCAGACGTTGAAAATGATGATTCAGATGAAAGTGATGATTCAGATTCGAATGTAGTGAGTCGCATTGTATCGTTGGTGGTTGTGCCTGAAACTGGCGAAGTATTATGTGCTAGTGCTAATGGCTACGGTAAACGTACGCCAGTCGATGACTTCCCGACCAAAAAACGTGGTGGGAAAGGGGTCATTGCGATCAAGACTTCAGAGCGTAATGGTGAATTAATCAGTGCGGTTTCAATTGATGAAACGAAAGAACTTATGTTGATTTCTGATGGCGGTACTTTAGTGCGTACTCGTGCAGCTGAAGTCGCGACTACAGGTCGTAATGCACAAGGCGTTCGTTTGATTCGTTTAAGTGATGATGAAACACTCGTTGGTGTAGTTTCCATTGAAGCGGTAGAAGAAGATGATGAGATTCCGCAAGTGATTGAAACGGAATTATCTGAAACTCCACCTGAAGATGCTATCTCTCAAAATGACGATATCAGTGAAGAATAATTAATTTCCTGATTGTTATAATAAAAAAACCTGAGTTTTCGTACTCAGGTTTTTTTATTTTGAAACTGTCATATTTCATCTTTTTTACGGATTTGTCTTTTGCTTTAAATCCATCAAAATAGGGCAACAATCAGTTTCTGTCGATTTACATTCATCAATCCAACTGCTTAGGCGTTGCTTTAGACCCTGTAATTCTTGAATACGCAGATCAATTTTTTCAAGCCGTTGTTCAATGACGTGGCGAACTTGTTCGCGATCATCAAGTTGTAACTGAAGAAGTTCTTTAATCTCAGTCAGTTGTAATCCCGCATCTTTGGCTTTTTGTATAAAACTTAAAGTTTCTTTATCCTGATCATTATAATAACGATAATGATCAATTGTTTCAGGGGTACGCATGAGACCAATACGTTGATAATAACGAATCGTTTCGACATTTAAATTTGCTTGTTTGGCGAGTTTTCCAATGGTCAACATGTGTAATACCTCTTATCTGTATAAATAAAAAGCTTGACTCCGTACCTAGGTACAGAGTTTATCTTAACATAATCCTAAAAAAAATGAGAACATCACTATGACTGAGCAAAAGCAAACCTCATGTTGTTCTGAACCTACTGTACAGTCGAAATCAGTTGTTTTGATTGATCCTGTGTGTGGTATGAAGGTCTCGGAAGATAGTCAGTATTTTGTTGATTTGGATGACGTTCGTTATCTATTTTGTTCAGCCAGTTGTAAACAAAAGTTTGAGCAGAATCCTGAAAAATATTTGGATAAAAGCGCTGGATCTGAGACATCTAGTTGTTGTTCGGATCAAGTTGTAAAAACTAAACAGCCAGAAAAAAGTTGTTGTGATGAAAGTTTAGAAAATAAAACGATGGCATCAGGATGTGGATGTTCCAGTCAAAAACAGTCTAAAGCTGTTTCAAATTGCTGTGGCAATGATTCAAAGCAAATAGATCGAATGACGAAGGTGACTGAAACTCCAGAAATGGCATCATGCTGTGGGGAAAAAACCGTTGAAGCAATTATACCTCAAGCCAAAAGTTGTTGTGGTGGTGGACAGCATCAGCATGTTGATCAGGAAAACTCTCAAACGGAAATAGATCCAGTTTGTGGCATGAAAGTCAGTACAACAAGTCCCTTACATATAAATTATCAGCGTAAAGAATATTACTTCTGTAATCCTTCCTGCCTAGAAAAATTTAAAAACGATCCTGAAACCTATTTGATCCCGCCAGAGGAACGTCCAGTACCAGAAGGTGCAATGGATATTGATTATACCTGCCCAATGGATCCTGAAATTGTGCAAAAAGGCCCTGGAACCTGCCCGATTTGTGGGATGGCTTTGGAGCCTATGCAACCCACACTTGATGAAGGACCGAATCCTGAACTGGTCGATTTTAGTAAACGGTTCTGGACGACTTTGCCTTTAACTTTATTGGTGGTCGTATTAGCAATGGGTTCACATATTCATGCTTTTATTTCACCGCATATACAACCATGGATTGAATTGGTTTTAAGTATTCCTGTTGTTTTATGGGCAGGGTTGCCATTTTTGGAAAGATGCTGGATTTCCTATAAAACCCGTCATTTGAATATGTGGAGCCTGATTGGTGTCGGGGTGCTTGCAGCTTTTATATATAGTGTTATCGCGACTATTTTCCCATCCATGATTCCAATGGAAGCGAAAACAGGGCATGGCGTTGCAGTGTATTATGAAGCGGCTTGTATGATTGTCTCTCTGAGCTTACTTGGGCAAATCATGGAGCTTAAAGCACGAACACAGACGGCGGATTCTCTGAGAGCATTATTACGTTTACAACCGCATACTGCAAAACGTGTACGTAACGATGTGGTTGAAGAAGTGGATATCAGTCAGATTAAAGAAAATGATATTTTACAGATTTCTTCTGGTGAGCAAATTCCGTTAGATGGTGTCGTGACTGAAGGAAAGACTTATGTCGATGAATCGATGATGACTGGTGAACCTTTACCTGTAAAAAAACAAGCAGAAGACAAAGTGATTGGGGGAACGGTCAACCAGCAGGGGAGCATTCGTATTCAAACCACAGCGGTTGGAACGAATACGACATTATCAAAAATGATTCAGGCGGTAGCAGAAGCACAGCGTTCAAAAGCTCCATTGCAACGGATTGCTGATATTGCAGCCAAATACTTTGTAATGGCAGTACTTTCGATTAGCGTGATTACCTTTCTAGTGTGGATGTTATTTGGGCATGCTCAGTTTGATTTGGCCTTAATGTGTGCTGTGGCGGTCTTAATTATTGCTTGTCCTTGTGCATTAGGTCTGGCAACCCCAATGTCGGTCATGGCGACTACAGGCCGTGCTGCGCAAAAAGGAGTGTTATTTAAAGATGCCGAAGCAATTGAAGCATTGAGTAAAGTCAATGTTTTAATTATTGATAAAACAGGAACACTGACAGAAGGAAAACCCAGTTTAAAACACATTCAGTTATTAAATGAAACCCTCGAGCAAAAAACAGTTGAACTTTATATTGCTTCCATTGAGCAATATTCAACTCACCCTATTGCCCAAACCTTAACAAAACTTGTGAAGACAGAAGAATTATTAAAAGTAGATGATTTTGAGGACGTAACGGGCTTTGGGGTAAGGGGACTTGTGAATGGCCAAAGTTATTATATTGGTAGTCAGAAGCTCGTTGATCAGCTTGGATTAAAGCTAGATGCAGCTATTTCACATGAATTGGATCAACGACGTGAGCAAGGCGATGTCATTAGCTTCTTACTTGATGAAAATGCAGTCATTGCTTATATCGTGATTCATGATGCGATTAAAGAAAATGCTAAAGCTGTGATTGATCAATTACATCAAGATGGTATAGAAGTCATTATGGCAACAGGTGATCATGATAAAAATGCGCAAATGGTTGCGGGCCAATTAGGTATTGAACATGCCTATGGTGATTTAGATCCAAAACAAAAATTAGAGATTGTTAAACGTTATCAATCGCAGAACAAAACGGTTGCAATGGCGGGAGATGGTATTAACGATGCACCTGCACTGGCACAGGCAAATGTTGGTATTGCAATGGGTACTGGTACTGACATTGCCAAACAAACTGCTCAGATTACATTGGTAAAAGGTGATATACAGGGCGTAGCTCAAGCGGTGCATATGGCCAAACAAGGCGTAAAAAACATGAAACAGAATCTTGCATTTTCATTTATTTATAATGGATTAGGTGTGCCTGTTGCAGCAGGAATTTTTTATCCACTTACAGGCTGGTTATTAACTCCGATGTTTGCCGCAATTGCCATGTCACTAAGTTCACTTTCTGTCGTACTAAATGCTTTACGACTACGCAAGCTTTAATCATATTGAAAAACGGGAACCGTAATCTGGTTCCCGTTCTATTCGCTGGATTTAAGTTTTATTTGTGTTTATTTAAAAAGACCAAGTATTGCTGCGCGAGAATCTGATCAGCTTCCAGAATGGGCATATGACCTATACCTTTTAAAATCAAAGGTGATTCAGCATTTTTTAGTAAATCTTTTAATTCTTGAGCAGCTTCAACATTGATAATTTTATCCTTGTCTCCCCAAACAATATAAGTGGGTACATCAATAGACTTCGCGGCAATAGCAAAAGTCTCTGGTGTGTAAACCTTAGACATGGCAACCAATTGATCAACCATGCGCTGAGTACTTTTTGACTGAGAAATCATCAACTTTTCCTGCTCGGTTTTTAACTCAGTCGGAATAAAGGGTGGGGTAGCAGTGGCAAGCTGAAATAGTTTGTCAAAATCCCCTGGTTTTTTAACAACCAGCTCGCTTAATAAAGTCGGATTTTTCAAATAAGGTGTATTTGCTGTTTTAAATACACCTGCACTATCAACCAATAATAATGATTTTGTTTCGGTTGGATACTGTGCTGTATATAACAGCGCAATTGCACCACCCATACTATGTCCCGCTATATTGGTTTCTTTTTCAAAATGTCCAGCTTCAGCAAAACGTCTTAATTTTTCAGTTAAATTGGGAATAGATAAGTCAAAGTCATCGGCAACTTTGGTGTCGCCATGTGCAGGCAAATCTGGAATAATCACATGGTAGTCAGGCGTTAAATAACGTGCTACACGGTTCCAGTTATCCCGAGTACCCGCTAATCCATGAATGAGAATGATGGTGGGTTTTGAGGATTGACCCCCTTCACTGTAAACCCATTCGATTTCGCCTACTTTAAGTTTTTTGGTTTGTAATCCCGCCCATGCACGTTCTTGTTGTAGAATATTCTGAATATTAATGCTTGGGGCTGCCATTGTGCTACTGGAGTAGCAAGTGATTATTGTCGTTCCTAAAGTAAGGCTTAGCGCTAAGCATAGATGAGATAACGTCCGTTTCATTGTAATGTGCTCTAGTTTTATTCGTCCTGTCATGGGAGTCTATCTAAAAGCCTGACTTAAAACATTTGCAACAAATACAGCAACAAATAAATAAAAGCCAATACAGTGGAAACATTAAGAAGTTGTGGCATGACAAAGTATAAGACTGTTAGCTGCTTTTAACTTTTATAAAATTCGACTTTATTGTGTCATGAGTCAGTTGCTATTCCACATGTCATGCTTGTACTTTTGATTTTTGATGGAATTTATGTGTTTAAATTGACGTGGTTTTATTAAACCTTCTTTCAAATAGATCGATTTTCTTTATGAGTTTAATCTATATCACTAATATTTAATGTATTTGTATTTAAACTTTGTCTTGTCGGGTTAATCACATTAAAAGTTAAGAAGGAACGATATTGAATGATTTTTTGTCACTTTGATTTAATTTTAAACGTTTAGTCTTTTTATGCATTTTTTCTGATTAAAACTGTTTGACACGCTGCGGAAATCGCCCTAACATACGCCCACCTCTGAAACGTCCCTATCGTCTAGAGGCCTAGGACATCGCCCTTTCACGGCGGTAACCGGGGTTCGAATCCCCGTAGGGACGCCAATTTATTTATACTATTAAATATTACATAACTTATTATTTTCTCAGTTTCAGTTATTATCTTTTAGATCTCACATAATGTAATTCTTATTTATATGGAAATTTATTCTTTATTCTTTATTTTTTACTCGCGTTTAGGCTGAATCTTTATTCGGGTATTTTCATTTTAATAGGCGACATATCCTAGTTACCATGAATACTCACAACTTATTTTCGTATAGATATAGAACATTGAACACCAAAATTAAAACAAAGTCATGGATACAGCGAGATTGATGTAAAAATAATGAGTTAAAAAAGGAATTTATTGTCTTAAACAAATTCCCCGAAGAATTATTTGCCTCAAAGTCTTTTTTTGAATTATTGCATTGAGTTTAAAATTATTAAAAAGTTAAATTGATCAATTACCTCGATAAGTAGAATAGCCATAAGGACTCATAAGTAGAGGAATATGATAGTGATCGACAGTTCCATCAATAACAAAAACGACAGGAACTTCAGGAAAGAAAGAACGCTGATTGTGTTCACGAAACCAATCGCCCGTTTTAAAAGTCACTCTGTAAATACCCTTATCTATAGCTTTATCGCTAGGATAAAGTGCAGTGATTCGCCCATTTTCATCGGTCTTTGCCTGATTAATCTGAACCCATTTTTCACCTTGTTGCGCTTCAAGTACAACATTTATATCTGACGAAGGTAGACCATTTTCTAAATTGAGTACATGTACGCTTAAAGGATTTTGGGCAAATGTAAGCGTCGTCGCTGCTAGACTTAAAGCAAAAAAAATTGTTTTATACACAGGATTTTTAACCATAATTAAACGATGAATTTTATTCTATGGCTTTGTCTTAATAATTTTGATAGAAAATATGTAAAATTAAATCAAAAAAATGTATGAATAGCTATTGAAATAACTGGCTTTGGCCTCATATAAGGGGTGTATTGATGTCTAACGGTTTATTCAAGCTAAAAAAATAACAAACTTAACGCATCAGGGCTGTGAAGATGTGTCCCTATTATTTTCTGGCGAAATGTCGTTATCACTGGATATTACGTTGACTGAAATGCAATGAGAGTCGATACTCTCAGGGTTTTATTTAAGCAAATCGGTTCGTAGGAGAGGGTCACAAGCTCGTTCCTCACAACTCAATCCAAAGCAGGAGATATATATGGCTGGTGGAAAGTCAACAATCATTTACACACTGACCGATGAGGCGCCACTATTAGCGACCTACTCACTGCTTCCAATCATTGAGACTTTTACCAAGCCAGCTGGCATTGAGATTGATAAAAGCGATATCTCTGTGTCTGCACGCGTACTCGCAGAGTTCTCTGAATATTTAAAAGATGAGCAGAAAGTACCCAACAATCTTGCAGAGCTTGGTCGTCTTACACAAGATCCTGATACCAACATTATTAAATTGCCAAATATCAGTGCTTCAGTTGCTCAGTTAACAGCATGCATCAAAGAATTGCAGTCAAAAGGATTCGCAATTCCAGATTATCCTGAAAATCCTGCGAATGAAGAAGAAAAGGCACTTAAAGTACGTTATGGTAAATGCTTGGGTTCAGCAGTAAACCCGGTTTTACGTGAAGGTAATTCTGACCGCCGTGCGCCTGCTGCGGTAAAAAACTATGCCAAAAAACATCCTCATTCGATGAGTGAATGGAAACAGTGGTCTCAAACTCACGTTTCACATATGGAAGAAGGTGACTTCTATCATGGTGAAAAATCATTGACACTTGATCGTGCGCGTAAAGTGAAAATGGAGTTGATTACCAAGAGTGGTGAAAACATCGTGCTTAAGCCAGAAGTTGCTTTGCAAGATGGGGAAATCATTGACTCTATGTTTATGAGCAAAAAAGCACTTTGTGACTTTTATGAGAAACAACTCGAAGACTGTCGTGAAGCGGGTATTTTGTTCTCGTTACATGTTAAAGCGACAATGATGAAGGTTTCACACCCGATTGTATTTGGTCACTGTGTTAAAATTTACTATAAAGATGCATTTGAAAAACACGGTAAATTATTTGACGAGTTAGGCATTAACGTCAATAACGGTATGGCAGGTCTTTACGAAAAAATTGAAACATTGCCGACGTCATTACGCGAAGAAATTATTGAAGATTTACACGCATGTCAGGAACATCGTCCTGCATTAGCAATGGTAGATTCAGCTAAAGGTATTACTAACTTCCATTCGCCAAACGACATTATCGTTGACGCTTCTATGCCTGCAATGATCCGTGCTGGTGGTAAAATGTGGGGTGCTGACGGTAAACAGTACGATGCTAAAGCGGTAATGCCAGAATCGACCTTTGCACGTATTTATCAAGAAATGATTAATTTCTGTAAATGGCATGGTAACTTTGACCCGCGTACAATGGGAACTGTGCCAAACGTGGGTTTGATGGCACAAAAAGCGGAAGAATACGGTTCTCACGACAAAACTTTTGAAATTCCAGAAGCTGGTATTGCCAATATTACGGATATTGAAACGGGCGAAGTATTGCTTTCTCAAAATGTTGAGGAAGGCGATATCTGGCGTATGTGTCAGGTCAAAGATGCACCGATTCGTGATTGGGTAAAACTTGCGGTAACACGTGCACGTAACTCTGGTATGCCTGCAATTTTCTGGCTTGATCCATACCGTCCACACGAAAACGAATTGATCAAAAAAGTTGAGAAATACTTGAAAGATCACGACACGGCTGGACTTGATATCGAGATCATGTCACAAGTCCGTGCAATGCGTTATACGCTTGAGCGTGTGGCACGTGGTTTAGATACTATTTCTGTGACGGGTAATATCTTACGGGATTACCTGACCGACTTGTTCCCAATTATGGAACTTGGAACTTCTGCGAAAATGCTTTCTATCGTTCCGTTAATGGCGGGCGGTGGGATGTATGAAACAGGTGCAGGTGGTTCAGCACCAAAACACGTACAACAGTTAGTTGAAGAAAATCACTTACGTTGGGATTCTTTGGGTGAATTCCTTGCTCTCGCGGTTTCTCTTGAAGAGCTTGGTATTAAGGAAAATAACGAACGAGCTAAGCTACTGGCGAAAACCTTAGATCAAGCGACGGGTAATTTACTAGATAATGGTAAATCACCATCACGTCGTACTGGCGAGATTGATAACCGTGGTAGCCATTTCTATTTGGCATTATATTGGGCTCAAGCACTTGCTACTCAAAATGAAGATGCTGAGTTAAAAGCGAAGTTTGCACCTCTTGCCAAAGCCTTGGCCGACAACGAAGCTAAGATCGTTGCAGAACTTGCAGAAGTTCAAGGTAAACCTGCTGATATCGGTGGTTACTATGCAGTAGATCCAGCGAAAGTGAATGCAGTGATGCGTCCAAGTTCGACATTAAATGCTGCGCTTGAAACGATTTAAGTCAAAACAATATTGGTAATTCTACTAATGCTGTAAAAAAAAACCGATGCAAACGCATCGGTTTTTTTATGCCACAGTATTTTGTGTGATGATATAAAAAAAAGCCCACTTTTGTGAGCTATAAGAATTTTCTAAATCTTAACGGCCATTACGGTTACGGCCACGTGGTGCTTTGGTGTTTGGACGAGTGGTACCATTCGTTTTACGACGCGGCTTCTCATTTTCATCCATTTGCCAGATGCGTTTGGTTCCTGACTTTTTCTTATTCGGGTCTTTTTTATCCCCTTCAGGTTTCTTATGCTGTATAGGTTTTCCACCTGTGCCCCCTGGTTTTTTTACATAAGAACGTGAGCGATACGGTTTATCCTCTGGCACACCTTTAAAGTCAGGATAAAGTAAGGGTTCAATTTCAGCTTGTTCCCCAGGTTGCAGACCCAACCGGACTAAATCAATAGAACCAATTTTGGTGCGAATCAAGCGTAAAGTTGGAAAACCAACGGTTGCAGTCATACGCCTTACTTGACGATTACGACCTTCACAAATCGAAATTTCAACCCATGAGGTTGGAATACTGGCGCGATAACGTACAGGTGGATTACGTTCCCAAAGCCACTCTGGTTCTGAAACTTTTATCGCTGTAGCGGGTAAGGTTAAACCGTCAGCAAGTTCAACACCTTTACGTAATTGTTGTAATGCTTCTTCTGTAATATCGCCATCCAACTGAACCAGATAGGTTTTATATTTTTTATTACTCGGATGGGTAATAAATTGATTTAATCCCCCATGATCGGTCAGAAACATAAGGCCTTCCGAATCTAAATCCAAACGTCCTGCGATGCGTAAATCAGGATCATTGATAAAACTCGAAACAGTCAAATGCGCACTGTCTTCACGAAACTGAGACAAGACATCAAATGGTTTGTTGAATACAACTATTTTCATATAAATAAACTACTTGGGGTTATAGTCATAACCGTTAATAAAAGGTTTTTATTTAATGGAAAAATGTAGTTATTCATCCTTTAAATCTCAAAAAAACCTATGTTGGATTAGACTATCAATGATTAAAAAATAAATTTGAGAGTATGTCCTCTAGGGCATACCTTCTATTCGCCAGCTACATAAAGGAGAACCTGCACAATGGGTTATCAAAAGATCGTGGTTCCTGCGGATGGTGACAAAATTACAGTCAACGCGGATTTGTCACTCAATGTTCCCAACCATCCGATCATTCCTTTCATTGAGGGTGACGGTATTGGTGTGGATATTACACCAGCAATGAAGGCAGTGGTAGATGCTGCTGTGCTAAAAGCGTATGGTGGCAAACGTTCGATCGAATGGATGGAAGTATACTGCGGCGAGAAAGCAAATACCATTTATGGTACGTATATGCCAGAAGAAACTTTTGAAGCATTGCGTGAATATGTGGTGTCAATTAAAGGTCCACTTACTACGCCGGTCGGTGGTGGTATTCGTTCACTCAATGTTGCTTTACGTCAGGAGTTGGATTTATATGTTTGTATCCGTCCAGTTCGGTGGTTTAAGGGAGTGCCTAGTCCAGTTCAGCATCCTGAACAAACCAATATGGTGATTTTTAGGGAAAATTCAGAGGATATCTATGCGGGTATTGAATGGAAGGCAGATTCACCTGAAGCCAAAAAAATGATTAAATTTCTTGAAGAAGAAATGGGAGTTACCAAAATCCGTTTTCCTGAAAGTTGCGGTATTGGGGTTAAACCTGTTTCTAAAGAAGGGTCACAGCGTTTAGTACGTAAGGCGATTCAGTTTGCTATTGATAACGACAAGCCGAATGTCACTTTAGTACATAAAGGCAATATCATGAAATATACCGAAGGGGCCTTTAAAGAATGGGGGTATGAACTGGCAATTGAACGTTTTGGCGGTAAACTGATTGATGATGGCCCATGGGTCAAAATTAAAAATCCTAAAAATGGAAAAGATATTATTATTAAAGACGTAATTGCAGATGCTTTCTTACAGCAAATTTTGCTGCGTCCTACGGATTATTCTGTCATTGCGACATTGAATTTAAATGGTGACTATATTTCTGATGCACTGGCGGCAGAAGTAGGCGGTATTGGTATTGCGCCTGGGGCAAATATTGGGGGCGCAATTGCGGTCTATGAAGCAACACATGGCACAGCGCCTAAATACGCAGGGCAGGACAAGGTTAATCCAGGTTCGATTATTCTTTCTGCGGAAATGATGCTACGTGATATGGGGTGGATAGAAGCTGCAGATTTGATTATTCGAGGGATTTCGGGTGCAATTGCAGCCAAGACCGTAACTTATGACTTTGAGCGTTTAATGCAGGGCGCTACTTTATTACGCTGTTCTGAGTTTGGCCAAGCCATCATTCAACATATGGATGAATAAGTGGGAGAACCTCTCGTGTATGAGAGGTTTATTTTTATCCTCGCAGTTTGTTAAAATTTTGATAAATCATCAGGTTGCCTAATCAATTTATTTAACGTAATCATTTATGATTAAAAATAATAAATATAGACGTTATTGTCTGATCAATTAAATAAAGAGGGGCTGGTTTAATGGCTTATATCTATGCTCCAATATTACTCACGAATTCTATCAATTTTCAGGTGTCTGTATGAACTGGCCCTTACTGATCAATATTATTCTTTTTATTGGGCTACTTATTTTGCTTGCTCAGACCCGAAAGACCCAGTGGAGTCTGGCTAAAAAAGTGCTGAGTGGTTTACTACTTGGAGTACTTTTTGGATTAGGTTTACAACTGGTATATGGTGAATCTAGTTCGATTATTGCCGAGTCAATGCAATGGTTTAATATTGTCGGTAATGGCTACGTAAAGCTATTGCAAATGGTCGTGATGCCTTTGGTTTTCATTTCTATTTTAGGGGCTGTTGCGAAACTTCATAATGCCAGTTCATTAGGTAAAATCAGTTTTTATACAATTGGAATTTTACTGTTTACTACCGCAATAGCAGCTTTTGTTGGGGTTTGTGTTACTCATTTATTTGGCTTAACTGCTGAAGGATTGGTACAAGGAACCCAAGAAACTGCACGTTTAACTGCATTGCACAGTGACTATATGGGTAAGGTGACAGATTTAAATGTACCGCAATTATTATTGTCATTTATCCCAACCAATCCATTTGCAGATTTAACTGGAGCAAACCCAACATCCATCATTAGTGTTGTTATTTTTGCTGCCTTTTTAGGGGTTGCTGCATTAAAGCTTTTGAAAGATGATGAAGAAAAAGGTCAGCGTATTTTACGCGGGATTGAATCTCTACAAGGCTGGATCATGAAGCTTGTGCGTTTGGTCATGACATTAACTCCCTATGGTGTGTTTGCACTCATGACCAAAGTTGTTGCAGGTTCCAACATGGCTGACATTTTAAAGCTAGGTGGCTTTCTAATCGCATCTTATATTGGCCTCATGATTATGTTTGCGGTTCATGCGTTGTTATTATCGCTTTCGGGCATCAATCCGTTACGATTCTTTAAAAAAGTTTGGCCCGTTTTGACTTTCGCATTTACCAGTCGTTCTAGTGCGGCCAGTATTCCTTTGAGCATTGAAGCACAAACACGCCGTTTGGGTATACCAGAATCTATTGCCAGTTTTTCAGCATCCTTTGGGGCCACGATTGGTCAAAATGGTTGTGCAGGCTTATACCCAGCCATGCTTGCAGTTATGGTTGCGCCAACTTTAGGAATTAACACATTTGATCCTTTATGGATCGCCACACTGGTATTTATTGTGACTTTAAGCTCGGTCGGTGTTGCTGGTGTCGGCGGCGGAGCAACCTTTGCTGCACTTATTGTTTTGCCAGCGATGGGTTTGCCAGTGACTTTGGTTGCCTTGTTAATTTCAATTGAACCTTTGATTGATATGGGCCGTACCGCATTGAATGTAAATGGTTCCATGACCGCTGGAACCATTACGAGTCAGTTAATGCATCAGACTGACAAGAACATTTTACAAAGTGATGATGATCCAGAACTCAGCCATGGTTAAAATGATCCTTGGCGAAAGCACGATTTAAGTTATTTAAAGTGGAATAAATCGCTAGAAAGCGTTAAGCTTATTTTCATGTCGTCATGATAATAATAGCGATATATTTCCATTTTAATAAACCAATAGCCTTCAGTATTTATGAAAGTTTTTCCGTCTTCTGAATACACACAGATTTTTCGTTACTCAGCTTACTGGGCGGTTGCTTCTGTGCTGATCGGAGTGATCTCGGGATTATGTTCAAGTCTTATTTTTGTTTGTTTTGATTTAGCCAATCAGACTCGAATTGCTTACCCATGGCTGGTTTATTTTCTACCTTTTATTGGCCTGTTTATGGGCTATCTATTTTATTATTATGGAACGCCTATCGAAAAAGGAACGCATTTGCTGATTGATGAAATTCATCATCCAAGAGCATTTATTCCTAAACGAATGACGCCTTTGATTTTTTTTAGTGCGATTCTAACCCAAATTTTTGGGGGATCTGCTGGACGGGAAGCGCCTGCGGTACAGCTTTCTGGTGCATTGACCGATCATATGACCCAGATGTTTAAAGTACCCGGTGATAATCGCAAGATTTTTTTAATTGCCAGTATCGGTTCAGGTTTTGCGGCTATTTTCGGGTTGCCTCTAGCAGGGGCAATTTATGGCCTAGAAATTACCTCTCTTGGTAAATTACGTTATTCCGCTGTATTTCCTTGCTTTGTCTCAGCGCTTGTGGCGTCACAGATTCCTGAACTCTTTCATATCAGTCATCCGCATCAGTATTATGTAGTTTCCAGTTTTCCTGAACTCAGCTTGACCACGATTGCAAGTTTGATTGTCGCAGGTTTACTATTTGGTTTTATTGCTCGCCTTTTTATTGTTTCTATTTTATTTGTGAGCAAACAGCTGAATCAGCGTATTCGTTTTATGCCACTTAGACCCATGGTTGGTGGTATTTTAATTATGCTCATGACCATTATTGTGGGTCATCAGAAATTTAATGGCCTAGGTATCGGCAGTATTATCTCGTCATTTTATCTTGAGCTGCCTGTAACTGATTTTTTAGGCAAATTAATTTTTACAGCCACTACCTTAGGTTCAGGTTTTAAAGGCGGTGAAATTACCCCATTGTTCTTTGTCGGTACAACCTTTGGAAATGCATTAGGTCAATTTTTACCTTTGCCTATTTCATTGCTTGCGGGTTTAGGTTTAGTGAGCTTATTTGCTGGAGCGAGTAAAGCTCCTTTGACGTCCATTGTTTTGGCGATTGAATTATTTGGTGTGGATATTGCGCAATATGCTGTAATTACCTGTTTGCTGGCTTATCTTTTTTCAGGAAATTGTGGCTTATATACCCATCAGAATCTTAAATTGCGTGATGAAGATTAAAAAAGGTGTGACATTCATTGCATCGGTTTAGTCCGATTATTTGTAAGTTGCAAGTTGATACAGTTGGGCTCTCGTTTCAAAACTTAACTATAAAAAACTTCATGATTCTCATAGTATAGCTGCGTTCAAATAATTCATATTGCTCAATTATTTTTTTGGAATTTTTATGTTAATGCGGTTTAAACAACTTACTATTTCATTGTGTTTTCTTGGCTTGAGTGCAAGTGCTTGGTCACAAACCGTATTGGTTAAAAGTGAAAAGAATATCGAAGAATATAAACTTGATAATGGTTTTCGGGTGGTACTTGCGCCAAACAATAAAGAAAATAAAGTCTTTGTAAATACTATTTATTTTACGGGTTCTTTGAATGATCCGAAAGGTAAGGGTGGACTTGCGCATTTGTTGGAACATTTGGCATTTAAAGGTACTCAGGATGTCAAAGGAGATGAGTTTCAACGTCGACTCGATCAATACACCCTCATGACCAATGCCAGTACGGAATATTATTCTACGCGTTATACCAACATTGTCCGCCCAGAACCGCAAGCTTTAAATGAAATTCTGTATTTAGAATCTCAGCGCATGGACAAATTAGTATTACAAGAAAAATTTGTACCATCTGAAATTGAAATCGTTAAACGTGAGCGCGAAATCCGTATGGATCAGCCATTTTCAGTGCTGATGGATCAAATGTTTAAAGCGGCCTATGGCAATCAATATCTAGGTCGCTTGCCTATAGGCGATTTACCAGAACTTAAATCCATACAGCTCAATGAGGTGAATAAGTTTTATCGGACATGGTATGCACCGAACAATGCAGTGATGGTCATTTCAGGAAAGTTTGATAAAGCAGAAGTATTGAAGAATATTGATAAAAACTTTAGCCCAATTCCTGCTCGTACTATTCCTGCCAGTGTACAAGTGCCAAAACTTGATTCTAGCAAAATCAATCCACGTAGCTTTCTTGTACAAAAGGGAAGTGATTTGGCCAAGTTTCATATTTATATGAATGGACAAAATCAGAAAATCCAGCCTGCATTAGCACTTTCACCATTACTTTACACGATGCAACCAAGTGGTCATTTATATCAAGGTTTGGTTGAAACAGGTTTAAGTACTGCGGTTCAGTCAACCACATGGCTAGATCAGGATTTTAATTTGGTCTTTTTGGGCGCGATTTATGCACCAAACAATGATGAGAAAAAGGTCGAATCTACACTTATTTCTCAGGTAGAAAATGGCAAGGCTTTTAACGACACTGAATTAAAAAGAGTTAAAACTCTGATGCAAAATCAGGCTGATCTGATTATGAATGATTCAACCGCTCTAGGTTCGCGTCTAAGTGATTATATTGTGTCATCTAAAGGGAATTGGGGACAATATTTCAATAATTTGGACGCCGTACAAAAGCTAAATGTGAGTGAAGTCAACCAAACTTTAAACCAGTTTTTAACACCTGAACATCGTATTTCTGGTGATATTAAACCGACGCCAGAAGAACAGAAAAAAGCACTTGAGCAAAAAAAGCAGCAGGAAAAACCGAAAACGTTAGATCAGCAATCCACTGCTGAAGAGCCATTAAAAGATGCCAGTGTGTATAAGCAGGAAGTCAGTCAATATGTAAAATCCTCGGCAGATTATTTACAAAATACTGAGAAAAAGATTCAACGTGGCACACTTAAAAATGGAATGCAATATGCGTTGTTTCCTACTCAAACTCGAGATGATCGTGTGTATGCAACGATTACACTAGACTTTGGTACGGAAAAATCACTATTTGATAAAGGGACTGTTCTGGATTTAACTTCTTATTTGTTACTACGTGGTTCAGATAAATATAGTTTACAGGATGTGGCTGATAAATCGATTGAAGCGGGCGGTGCTGCAACAGCAACCAGTTCGGATAATGGGATGACCATTAATATTCAGGCACGTAAAGATAAGTTTGAGGAATTTTTTAAATTTGTTATTGAGGTGATGAAGCATCCAAGCTTTGAACAAAGCCAGTTTGATTTAATCAAGTCACAAAGTCTTGCCAGTCTTGATCGTCCATATACTGAACCTGAAACAGTAGCTGCATTAAATTTGGCAAGATTAATCGAAATTTATCAACCGGGTGATTTACGTTATCACTTTGAGCCTGAATTTGCCAAGAAACAGTTGAATCAAGCGACTCAGATGCAAGTCAAACAGCTGTATGATCAGTTTTTTGCCATGAATCATGCTCAAATTGCGATCACAGGTGATTATGATGCGAAGAAAATGCAAACCTTTATTGCTCAGTCATTTGGTTCTTGGACAAGTGCGCAACCCTACCAAAAGATTTTATCGGTAGATACAGATTATCCTGCCCAAAAAGTGCATGCATTGTCTGAACAGCGGGAATTTGGTAATTATCAAAGTATTTTGACATTCCCTGTTGGTGTAGATCATCCGGATGCGCCTGCACTCATTGTTTTCACTAATATTTTGGGACAATCACAACTTTCTTCGCGTCTAGGACAAGAGCTTCGTGAAAAAAATGCGCTTGTTTATGGATTTGGTAGTGATTTGCAACTGGATAGCGACACCAATGTCGGCGCATTGACTATTGAAGCGAACTATACTGCAGGGCGAGGGGAGCAAGTTTCTCAAACTGTGCATCATGTCTTAAAAAAGCTATTACAGACTGGGATAACTGAACAAGAACTTGAATCTGCTAAAGCTGATATTTTGAAAAAACGAGTTACTACACTTGAAGATGAGCGCAGTATTCACCGTATGCTCAATAGTCAACTGGAGCGTGGTAAGAATATGCTGGATCGTGGTCAACGTGACCGTGATATTGCCAAACTTAGCAAGGCAGATGTTGATGCTGTGATTAAGAAATATATTAAACTCGATCACTTTGTCGAGGTGATGGCAGATCAATACGGTCAAGTCACTAAAAAATAATAAAATGAGTGTTCTACCAGCTAAAGACTGTTTCGGCAGTCTTTTTTACGAGTCTTGATTTGACTATTCAATAAAAAAAAGTCTATGTTAATATTTTCGAAATTTTAAAGATAAAAAATAAAGGTTAAATATGTCTAATAAAATCAAAAAACTGGTAGTGGTTGTCTCTTTAATGACTTTATTGACCAGTCCAATGATAGTTTTCGCCTATAATGAAACACGTTCAATGCGTAGTCAAAATGGCAGTCTAGTCTATATTGGCGACAGTTATATCAATTTGATGCAAAAAATGCAGCAGGCACCCGTTTCACAGCGCAGTTATGAATGGGAAGAAAATCGAAAAAAATTAAACGCTGTGGATTATATCTATTTGATAGATAACACCTATTATACAGTCACTGTAGTTAATAATACGGTGAAGAAAATTGTCTGGGATCGCAAGATTTAATTGCTAAGTTTTATATACTAAAAATGAAAAAGCCCTAAAGGGCTTTCTTTAATGATCATGATCGTGTTTATGAGTATGAAATTCTTCGTTTTCACGAAAGCGTAAATAGTTATCAAACTGTTCGCAATACTCATCATAATTATCTTCAAGCATCATTTGAAACTGTTGTAACACGTAAGACATAACTTGCTCTTTTGCATCACGCATCTCATTGCCATCTTTAAAATTATTTGCTGCAACCCATGTGTTAAAACGTGCTGTACCAAATAACATGGCTGCACTCACTTGACCTCGAACGGCTTCAGGATCAGGCTTTTCCCCCTTTTTTGGGCGGCAAAACTCATTGGCAAGTTTAATAAAATCATCAGCGCGCTCAAAAAAAACTGCATTTAAAGCTTCTTCTTCAGTGATATCGGTGGCATCAATTTTTTGAGACATAGCTTTTTCCAACACAAACGAATGCACTATTATACGTTAAAGCCTTGCATAAACTAAACCTTTGATCTACTCTCAAAATAGCCTAAGTAAATTTAAAGCAGGTACTATCTATGCAAGATGTCATTGCTATACAGCGTTTAAAAACTGATATTGCTATATTGCGCCAGCATCATTGGCCCCCTGAAAACTTGAACCATGTTGAAGGTTTGCCAATTTATTATGGATTACAAACTGAAGTTGAACACTATTATCGCCAATGGAATGAACTGATTGAAAGGGCGAAAGTACTTTTTCAGCCTTTTATGCAGGATGAAGCATTGGATGCTATTCATTTACCTAGTCATTTGAATTTACCACTTTTCTTCTTTCATGTTGATCGTATTCGGATTAACAAAACTCGGGCAAAAGAATCTAAAACATTTAGAGGTATTGCCAGCTTAATTGAAAAATGTGGCCAATTTGACACAGATCAAATTTTTGCCCTACAACAATGGCTAGAAACTGATGAAACTGCCGCTTTAGTTGCCCATCGTGAATTTATTGATTTAAGAACGTATGTGTTTCAACATGGACAAAGCGACTATACTCGAACTCGGTTTTATGTAAATGGTATTATTTTAGGAGTCGAGCTAGATTTTAAATTGATAGATGCACGTGAGAAACCACGAAAGCAACGCAGTGATAGTTATCACGACCCAATCGCTGACAACGGCGTCTGGAAAATATTTGGTAAAAATCGTTAATTCATACAATAATATTTGATTGTAAAATTCTTCAGACTTTTTTGCTTACCAAAACACTTCAATATCGGCAAATTTTATTAACTCTTGTTCGGATTCCAATAAAAGTTGTTCCTGTTTCGCTTTACTCCAACCTACAGCAAACCAGAATTCAGGTTGTGCTTGAGCCGATTCAATAAAAACACGCTCAGTAATGTGTAGATCGTTATAAAAACCCAATTTTTCCTGAACGACTTGAAGTTGATTCAGATATTTTTTTACTGACTTTTCATCATATAAACTTGCAACAAATTCAATGCAATAGCGTAAACGCTTACATTGTTTACGGGTACGATGTCTTTCTTCAATTTCAAGCTGAGTAAAATGGTCTGCATCCTGAATAATTTTTTTGTGTAAGTGATTCAGTGAGTTCTTAATTTTCTTTTTTAATTTGGAACATTCTTTTTGATGCGATTGTTCATGGTAGCTAAATGCCAAGAGTTGCAGTAATAAACATACTATTTCTGCCTTTTGAAAAAGCAGATGTGTTTGATCATCAATCGTGGCTGATTCAGGTAAAGCTGAAAAAGGTGCATCTGCCTTTAATAACTCAGGAAAGATTTCATCACGTATCACATCTAAATCACGTGTTGTACCCAAAGCTTGAAAAATCTGTGCGAGCTGCTTTTCCCATTGAGGATCAATATCATCTGACCATGACTTAAAGCTTTTAAAAATACTGCGTATACGTCGAATTGCAACACGTGCCTGATGTATATGTTCAGGATTGGCAACGTTATCTGCAATCACTGCGGCATTAGGTAATAGTTGCTGTAACGCATTCCCAATCATTTTACGAATAGCAACATCAGTTGAATCATTTTTATTTAAAATCAATGTCTTTGCTTTAACCGCAGGTGAGGCTTTTTGATGAATGGATAATAAATTTCCTCGTTCTGCTTTACTTCGGACATCCAGCCACAGTTGATATTTTTTGACCCAATCTTGTGTAAAGAAAATGAGTTGTTCTGGGGAGCCTTGTTTTAATTCAAATTCAACTTCACAAATCTTTTCTGATTGCTCGGCAGTGGAAACGGTACCATCATCCAGACAGACCTCTATCTCAGTTTCATTGAAGCTCAAAAGTCGAAAGGTGCGTTGTACATCTGTCTTAAATTGCAGTATCAACTGATCATGTTGTGTACCTAGAACCTGATTTAATAAATTTTTGACAATTTTATTTTCTGAAAACAGATCAAGGTTTAATTCGGGTTCGACCTTACACTGTCCTAAATGAACTTCATTTTCAATACGTTCCAGATGGCTTTTACCTGAAGCTTTAAACGTTTGTACCCAATGATCACCTTCTTGGCGCAAGCGAATAGCCATATGGTTTTGCGCAAGTAATCGATCAGGCGTGTCATAGTATTTGGCTTGTAAGCGAATTTTCTGGGCAGTGTTTGTCTTCAGTGCTTGTAATACACTTTTTTTCTTACCCTCAGGAAGCTGAAATTTTAGTTCAATTTCGACCATGAGCTGACTCCCAAAACTTCTTTAGATTTTAAGGATTTAATTTTGCTTAAGCATACCACTAAAAACGTACCAATGATGACGTGATTTACCGATGATTGGTTCGCCTTATATGTATTTGATTTGTTGTTAAATATTCAATTAATCCTTTCTAATTTGAATTAAAACGAGCTTTTTAAAAATTTAAGTTTCAGGTAAAGTGATGAATAAATAGTCTCAGGATGACGACCATGAATGCGCCAGTCAAATTTCAAAAAAAATCCGCCAGCGATCATAAAATTCAATTACCTATTAAGAATTATCAAGAATTTTATCATTTCTATCTGACGGAACATCGAAATATACTTAGCCGTCGATTACACATTGCAGGTAGCGGTGTAGGGCTTTATTTTTTAAGTAAAGCAGTTCGAAAGCGCAAACCAAAGTATGTAGCATATGGGTTACTTTCAGGCTATGCGTGTGCTTGGGTTGGACATTTTATTTTTGAAAAAAATAAACCTGCAAGTTTTAAACAGCCACTTTATAGCTTCATTTCGGATTGGAAAATGTTTTCAGATGTGGTTCGGGGAAGAATCAGTTTAAAAGATCGTAAGTTCGATAAAATTCGCAGTTAATTTATTTTTCTAAAATTATAACCCGATGGAGTTTTGCAGTAATTACAAAGATATCCCTACATGATAAATCTTTTAAAGATGGAATTTTTATTAGTATTAAATTAAAGCATTGTTAGTTGTTAATTTTAAAAAATGACAATGGCAAGTTGTAATTGATTATTACTTGCCTTTTAAATGTATAAAATTTAACAAAGTAGTTTTATTTTTATAAAAATAATTATAATAAAATTCATACAATTATAAAAAATGAACTTACTAAGTTATAAATCTGTATTGATCTTTTAAGTATTTATTCTAATAATTGTTGGACAATAAGGTTTGGAAGCCTTAGACCTTATCGTATATACGACAAATTGATAGGATTTCCCATGAGAAAATTAACAACAGCACTCCTACCAGTAGCACTATTGGCTACAAGCTTTGCAACGCACGCAGCTACTTCAGACGGTAAAACTTTTAGTGTTTCTGCTGGCTGGTTACATATTATGCCTCAAGGCGAAAAACAGGGTGTATACGGTCAAAATAATTTAACTCAAACTCCAGTTAATGATCCTCATGCCGGTTTTGAAATTGATGATGCAGATACTGGCGCAGTACTTTTTGATTACTATGTAAATGATAATGTATCTTTAGAACTTGTTGCTGGTGTGCCACCTAAAATGGAAATTTTAGGTAAAGGTAGTATTTTAGGCGGGGCTGTTGATCTTTCTAAAGTAGGAAAAGTGGGTGAAGTAGATGCTTATACCCCTGTTCTTCTTGGTAAATATCAATTTGGTACAGTAAATAGCAAATTTCGTCCATTTGTAGGTGCAGGTATCATGTATGCACATTTTGATGGTTTTGAACTTGAATCGACTGTAAATCCTGCTTTAAATGCAGCTGTAGGTGGTGGACAGTTAGGACTATCTGCAACGAATGTAAGTATTGATGATGCTATCGCTCCTGTAGCTACTATTGGCGCAGACTATAACTTTAATAAAGACTGGTTTGCGACAGCTTCGGTAACTTATGCTCACTTAAAGACTAAAGCGACTTTAGATATTAATTCATCTACTTTAAACAGTACACTTATTAAAGGTGAAACGGATATTGAGATTAATCCGATTGTAACTTTTGTTGGTTTGGGCTATAGATTCTAAATTTTATCTCATATCGAAATAAAAAAGACCTCGATTAATCGAGGTCTTTTTTATGGAAAATATAAATATTAAAACAAGCTTAAAAATAATATTATTTAATTATCATTTTTTGTTATATTGAATGCCAATTTTATTATCCGAAAAGAGTATATAAATGTCAGTTGCTCATCATCGTAACGCATTAATTTTCATGGGTATGGGATTATTATTTCTCATATTTATTATAAGTATGGCTTTTCTAGCAGCCAAAAGTGATGTAGAAAATCAGCGTAAATATAAACAACAACATGAAGAAATTGCAAAAAAACATGGGCTATCTGATTCTAAATAAATCAATCTTATACATTTAAGAATTTAAAGAATATCTCTTTGTAATTGACGGATATTTGGAATGTTAGTATATCGAAATATAGAATATCCAGCTTCTTTAAACATCTGATCGCGTAATTGATCTTCTTTAACTTTTTCTAAATGGCTGGGATCATCAAGTTCGATGATTGCGATAACGTCAAGGGCATCATTTAGGATCACGAAATCTGTCACTTTTCGGTTGAATTTATGTCTTACTTTATAGTGATCACTAGTAATCAAAGCGCTAAAAGCAACTTGAGCTAAGATATGATGATCTGGAAAAGCAATTTTTAAGCGACGAAACATTTTTGCTTCAAAAAGAGTAATAGGAGCCCGTGCAAAAAACTGTTGTCTAGAAAAGATAAAAGATTTTAAACAAGTTAAAATAAGAAATAAGCTAGAGATGCAGCCCAAACTTAAAAAAAATATTTGAGATGAACTCAACACATTTCCCTTACTCAAAAGAAAACCCACTCTAATGAGTGGGTTAAAAATTTGGCTCTCCCACCTGGGCTCGAACCAGGGACCTGCGGATTAACAGTCCGTCGCTCTACCGACTGAGCTATGGGAGAATCTGAAAGCGATTATAAGGGGATTTTAATTAGGGTCAAGTCTAATCTGTCATGTTTCTTACATTTTAAGTGTGTATGTTGTTTATTTGAACAAAAACCACGTGTAGCATGAAAACGCTTGTGCTTTGAGCAGTAGGTTGTTATGTTTAAAAGCGTAATAGTGTTTGAATTAAATTCAAACTGTGTGGATTTAACCCAACTTGCCAGCACTAAATGGCTAAATCGGAGGGCAGTGTAATGCCAATTCTTCATATTCAAGATATCTTTTCTCAATTTCAATATTATCAGTCTCTTTATCTGGATATTTTGCATAATCCAGAGTTGTACTACCAACCAGTTTTAGATGCTCATATTCATTTTTCTATTGTTAGTGAAGAAAAAATTTATCTGGGCGATTTATTACAATTGTGGCTGGGCGATAAATGGACAGAGCATCAGGTTAAAGTTTTGAGTGACGTCAATCAAGGTTTATGGACACAACTTAACGAATGCTGGCATAACTCATTGTTTCTTTTTGCTATTGAGAGGAAAGGACTTTTTGCAAAAACATCTGCATTGGCATGGAGTACGGAAGAACAGCAAGTTAAAGAAATTACCTTGGAACAGGCCTTACCTTATTATTGCCATTACTTAAGTCTGGAACGACCTAAGCGTTTTAGTTAATTTTTAGCAAACTAAGATCTTTGTATGTAAAAGAAAAAAACCTATCCGAAGATAGGTTTTTTGATGTTCAAAGCGGATTAAGCTTTTTTCTCAGCTTCAATTGAGGCAATCGCAGCGTCTATTCCATCAATAGATTCGGCTGCTTTTTTAATGCGTGCTAATGCATCTACTAGGACTTCATCTGCTGTAGCATAAGAGATACGCATAAAACCACCTAGCCCAAAAGCATCCCCTGGTACAACTGCAACGCCTGTTTCTTCAAGTAACCATTCTGAAAACTCTGTACAAGATTTTAAACCTTTAGCGCGAATGAGCGGACGAATATTGGCATACGCGTAGAAAGCACCATCTGCAGGTAGACAGCTAATACCATGAATTTCATTTAAACCATTCACCACTAAATCATGACGGCGTTTAAATGCTTCAATCATGGGCTCAAGTACATCTTGCGGGCCATTTAATGCAGCCTCAGCAGCAACTTGTGAAATTGAAGTTGGGTTTGACGTTGATTGAGACTGAATTTTTTTCATTGCACCAATAAGTTTTGCAGGACCTGCCGCATAACCAATACGCCAACCTGTCATCGCATAGGCTTTAGATACACCATTTAGAACAATCGTGCGGTCATACAAATCTGGAGCAACAGTTGCGATATTGTAGAATTCATCTTCCCAACGAATAGGTTCATACATGTCGTCAGATGCAATATAAACTTGTGGGTGTTTACGCAACACATCAGCCAACGCTTCGAGTTCAGCTTTTGTATAAATCATGCCTGTTGGGTTAGAAGGGCTATTGAGTACTAATAAACGTGTATTCGGTGTAATAGCAGCTTCTAATTGTTCAGGTGTAATTTTGAAACGTTGGTCTTCACCACATTTCACAATAACCGGTGTCCCTTCAGCGATAATCACCATATCTGGATAACTTACCCAGTAAGGTGCGGGAATAATCACTTCGTCACCTTTATTTAACAATGCTAATGCAAGGTTGAAAAATGACTGTTTACCGCCACAAGATACTAAAATCTGGTTGGCTTGATAATCAAGATTATTGTCGCGTTTAAATTTTGCAATGATTGCTTTTTTTAGGCCTGGCGTACCATCAACCGCTGTATATTTAGTAAAACCATTATTAATGGCTTCAATAGCAGCATCTTTGATGTGTTGCGGGGTATCAAAATCTGGTTCACCTGCACCCAAACCAATCACATTTTTACCCGCTGCTTTAAGTTCAGCAGCTTTATTGGTAACAGCAAGAGTAGGGGACGGTTTGATAGCATTTACACGATCAGACAGACGTACGTCCACGGCAGCATTCCTTCTTATGGGATTAAAAAAATAAAAGCATACTATCTTAGCCCAAAATCGTTGACACGTGTTTTATTATCAAAACAAATTTATAAAAAACCTAAAATCAATGTCGGTGAAATAATCAAATTGTAAGTTGCAGTGTTATTTTTAAGGGCATCTCGGGACAAAATCATTTAAGATATGCAAAGATCACCCAATTTAAGTGAACATCATGAGTGAACAAAAGCCCAAAGCAAAAAAGGCTGTGGTGAAATTACCTTTTCCAATGCCTAAAGCGACTGATTGCGATGACGAAGATGCCGTGCATAATCAGGTTCGTCCTAAGCCTGAACAGTATGCAGATCGGACTTGGATGCCACCACGTGGTACGCGTAGATCGATGGGAAAACGTTAATTTTATTTGTTTTACCTCAGCTATGAATTGAAAAGCCCCTTTATAAAGTAAGGGGCTTTTTCATAAATAATGCTTATCTTTTGCTTGACTAATTTCTACAAAGTAGTTATTGTTATATTATAACATTATCAATAAATGGGATTATTCTATGCAAGTTCTCTCTTCTCTTAAAAGTGCAAAAAAGCGCTCACCTGATTGTCAAATCGTTCGTCGTCGTGGCAAGCTTTATGTGATTTGTAAATCCAATCCACGTTTTAAAGCAAGACAAGGTTAAAACAGGCTTTTGCCTGTTTTTCAAATTGCTTCTTTATCCTGATAAAAATGTTTTTTGCGCTGATACATTTGCTGATCAGCTCGTTTGAGCATAGATTCGATACTTTCATTTTCAAGCGTGGTTGCAGAACCCAAGGACATGCTAATAGGTTGACTTGAATAATATTGGTTATCGATATTAAACAATTCCTGAATGGTTTGTAACATGACTAAAACGGCTGTTTCATCTGTTCCCGGCATGAGAATGACAAATTCATCACCGCCGATACGTGAAGCTGTATACGTTGTATTTTGAATAGCCTGAGTCAAAACACTACCAACACGGCGTAATAATCCATCGCCCACATCATGCCCGAGTTGATCATTGATTTCTTTCAAGCCATTCATATCCAGAAAAATACAGGATACTGGCCGTAAAATGCTACGTTCAAGCCGATTGAGTTCTTCTGTAAAAAAAGAACGGTTATAAAGTTTGGTGAGCACATCATGCTTACCTAGATATTCCAGATAATTTTCAGCCTTTTTCCGTGCAGTAATATCTGTTAATGCAACCTGTACCAATCCCCAATCTTCTTCATAACCGGGAAAAACGGTAAATTGCAACAGTACATTTCGAATGCTGCCATCTAACGCATAATTTACGGCCTCACGCTGGTGATGAATGTTACCTTTCCATAACTCAATCAGTTGTTCACGGAAGGTACTGAGCATTTCATTGGCAAATACTTTATGAATATTTTTTAGTAGAGTTTGTTTATCTGAGGCCTGAAATAAATCCAATGTGGCCTGATTAATATCAAGTATTAAAATATCCTCGATGCATTGATTAACAAATTCAGGATGTACATCTAGAAAGGTACGAAAATCATCAATTCCCATTTGTTTTAATTGATCGATTCGAACTTTAACCCGGCTGAAATCTTCCACCCAGAGCGAAGCGGGTGAATATACAAATCTTGCTTCTGCCAGTCGACGGTTTTTTTCTTCCTGTCTGCGGGCATTTTGATAAGATGTTACATCCTCAGTCGTCACAAGAACTTGTGCAAAAGACTGTTCGTAACCCGGTAAAATTGCGCCACGTAATTGAATATCAAGACGTTTACCAGATAAGCTGTAATTAACCGCAACACTGGAAAAATGTGTTTTACCCTCCCATAAATCGACTAACTCGTACAGATGCGATTTGAACATATCTTCCTGAAAAATACGATCCAGATTGCCACATAAATGTTCCTGCGAATCAGCTTCAAATAAATTAAGAGTTTGTTGATTGACTGAAATAATTTTTATTCTATGCGCACATTGGCGAACTCGATCAAGATCTTCATTCAAGAAAGTATATAGATCTTGAATGCCCTGAGCACGCCATGCATTAAACTGGTTTTTTATATCGCTATAATCTTCCAGCCACATTGGAATAGGTGCAAGGTCAAAAATAGATGAATCTAAAGTCGGCATTTAGGCAAATTCCAATGAATTATTTAATTTTTAAAGGAGTATAAAACCAACGCTTATACTTGGAAATAGAAAGGTGTAAAAAATAGACAATTTAAGTGAAGTATTTAGAAATACTAGAATATAATTTTAATGCATACCTGATTATTTTGCTCCTTTAGTGGTATAAAAGAGCAAACAGCAAACTATTTTATGATTTTACCCGATTAATGGGGTGCTGGATGGTAATGTCTCCACGCCACAATTTGATAAAGTCTTGTTCATCAATATCATAAAGTTCCATAAGGGCTACGATAACCCCCACAAAAATCATAGCACCTTCGCTATTACCATGAAAATTAAAAATCTTGCCATTTAGCTTACTGAGAATATCTTCAAGTTCACGCTCACGACCACGACCATAGCGGTCACGGGGGTACATTTCTTCATTTAAAACAATTAAGGCGATGGCCTTTTCGGCATCACTTAATGCAGTTTTATTCAATGCTTCTTCAAAAGAGTCACTACCATGATCAAAATAGAAAATTACATCGTCATTAATAAAGGCATGTACTGTGTTTGAAGTTAAATCGGGGAACTGAGAAATAGCATTTTCATCAATATAGGGCTTAAATGATTCAGGTAAAATCACATTGGAATGAATACCTTTAAATAAAGGTGCAATTTCTGAAACTTTATAGCCCGCGATACCACAACCCAAAGCAGTGATGAAATATTTTATTTTGGGATGATGTTGGACATAGGTTTTAAAATCATTCACATAATGCTCAATTTGAGACAAGGGCATTCGTTGTAAATGTTCATTTAAAGTTGGAATAGCAAAACTTTGACCAGCCCAACCACGACCGACATTATTTACGGCACCAAAATGCTGTGCGGCAACACGAGCTGCACCATGTGTATGCTGTCCAGCCATATTACTGCCAAAGACAAAAACCGTATCTTCAGGAAGTTCAGTGACAATGCTTTCGTCGTGATAATGGTATGCCATGTCGTTTCAGTTCTGATCTTGATTTCCTCCATGTTGCAGAGGAAAAGGGGATGGGTCAAGTACAATATGTAGAAATTAAATTTACAGGAAAAGCCTTTAAATTGAGGGGGAATTACCCCATAAAGGGCTTAGTGAAATGAAATTTAGAAAAAGAGAGCGTGTGCGTGAGCGATAAACAACCCTTTGAATTAGTCACTAGTTACCAGCCCGCAGGTGATCAACCACAGGCGATTGAAAAGCTGGTGCATGGTGTTGAAAGTGGTTATCGCAATCAGTTGCTATTGGGGGTCACTGGTTCAGGTAAAACTTATACCATGGCCAATGTGATTGCACAGACTCAGCGACCAACTATTGTTATGGCACACAATAAAACTCTAGCGGCACAGCTTTATGGAGAGTTTAAGGCGTTTTTTCCCAACAACGCAGTAGAATATTTTGTCAGTTATTATGACTATTATCAGCCTGAAGCTTATGTGCCTTCGTCCGATACTTTTATTGAAAAAGATGCCGCGATTAATGATCATATTGACCAGATGCGCTTATCGGCAACTCGTGCTTTATTGGAGCGTCGTGACGCGATTATTGTAGCTTCGGTTTCTGCAATTTATGGTTTGGGTGATCCCGAAGCCTATATGAAAATGTTGCTGCACGTGGTTGAGGGCGATCGGGTTAATCGTGATGACCTGATTCGTCGGTTGGTTGAAATGCAATATACCCGTAATGAACTGGAATTTTTACGCGGTACGTATCGCATTCGTGGTGAAATTTTGGATGTATTTCCTGCCGAATCTGATCAAAATGCAATTCGTATCGAGCTGTTTGATGATGAAGTTGAATCTATTCGCTGGTTTGATCCATTGACTGGTAAAATGTTGCGTAAAGTACCGCGCGTGACGATTTACCCTAAAAGTCATTACGTCACGCCAAAAGACAATTTATCGCGCGCGATTGATACCATTAAGGTTGAGTTACAGGATCAACTTAAATTTTTCCGTGAACATGACAAACTGATCGAAGCACAGCGCATTGAACAACGTACCCGTTATGATCTAGAAATGATGCAGCAATTGGGCTACACCAATGGTATCGAAAACTATTCACGTCACTTGTCTGGTCGTCCATCGGGGGAAGCACCACCGACTCTGTTTGATTACGTACCTGATGATGCGTTACTGATTATTGATGAATCACATGTCACAGTTCCGCAAATTGGTGCAATGTATAAAGGTGATCGTTCGCGCAAGGAAAATCTGGTCAATTATGGTTTCCGTTTACCAAGTGCACTTGATAACCGTCCTATGAAATTTGAAGAATGGGAGCGAATTGTTCCGACTACGATTTATGTCAGTGCAACACCAGCCAAGTACGAACTAGAACGATCAGATCAGATCGTAGAACAAGTGGTACGTCCGACAGGTTTAGTTGATCCCGAAATTGAAATTCGTCCGGTATTGACACAAGTTGATGATGTTCTTTCTGAAATTAATCTTCGTAAAGATCTGGATGAGCGTGTTTTAGTGACCACCTTGACTAAACGTATGGCGGAAGATCTTACCTCTTATTTAAAAGAATATGGGGTGAAAGTAGCCTATCTGCATTCCGATATCGATACTGTCGAACGAGTCAAGATTATTCATGAACTACGCACTGGGGTTCATGATGTGCTGATCGGTATTAACTTGCTGCGTGAAGGTCTAGATATGCCAGAGGTGTCTCTGGTCGCAATTCTGGATGCAGACAAAGAAGGGTTTCTGCGTTCGGAACGTTCACTTATTCAAACCATCGGGCGTGCCGCACGTAATCTAAAAGGTAAAGCAATCTTATATGCAGACCGTATCACGGACTCTATGCAAAAAGCCATAGATGAAACAGAGCGTCGTCGTGCCAAACAGATTGAGTTTAATGAAGAGCATGGCATTACTCCACGTAGTGCGGTACGACAAAAAATCAAGGAAATTGATACCGGTGAAGTTTTTAATGACGATGAGATTGATGCCAAAGTTTCTGCTCAGGCGAAAGCACTTTCAGCAGATGAACGGCACATTCTTGCGGATCCAAAACTCTTTACCAAGCATATTTCTAAACTGGAAAAAGAGATGATCAAGGCATCCAAAGAATTGCAGTTTGAACAAGCTGCACGTTTACGTGATGAAATTGTGCGATTAAAAGCACAGATGCTGCAATAAACTCATAAACTATTTACTCTGTAAATTGCTACATATTTATACATAATTTGCATATAAAACAAGCTAATGTGAGTATTGTTTATAAATTGATGATGAATAAATCAGGCAATTGACAGGGGAATACAAATGTCATTAAAACAGAATCTCCCAAAAGCCAGTTGGAGACTGACCAAAATTGCAGTGGGTGGAATTGTATTGACAGGTTTGGCAGTCGCAACGGTTGCTTATGCACAAAATAAGCCTTTACCTACAGTTGAACGAGTAGAGCTAGATAAGTACTTGGGTGTTTGGTACGAAATTGCGCGTAAACCGATGTTTTTTGAAAACCAATGTGTCAAAGATATTACTGCGACGTATACCTTAAATGAAAATGGTAATGTGGTCGTGGATAATCGTTGCTACAGTAAAGACGGCTTGCTGAAACAATCAATCGGTGAGGCTTTTGTTGAAAACCCACCTTTTAATACCAAACTAAAAGTAAGTTTTTTACCAGAAGCGGTGCGCTGGATTCCTGTGGCCCGTGGAGATTACTGGATACTTAAACTCGATGAAAATTATCAAACTGTGCTAGTGGGTGAACCTTCACGTAAATATCTTTGGGTTTTGTCCAGAACACCAGAACTTTCTGAAGATGTAGTCAATGAATATTTGAACTATGCAAAATCCTTAGGTTATGAACTCAATGATATTATTCGCCCTCAACATACCTTAAAATAAACGTTATCATTGTAATAGAAGGCCATGCTGATGCATGGTTTTTTATTTTTTAATAGATGATTATTCAAGTTTTTCCAATTTTGCAATCACGAGTTCAAGATGTTTAAAGGCATTATACTGTCAGTCATCGCATCGGTTACCTTTGGTGTGCTGTATTTTTATACCAAGCTATTAACTGGTCTGGATAGTGAGCAGACTTTTGGCTGGCGTATGGTGGCGACGTTGCCTTTTCTCACCCTATTGATGTGGCTACTGGGTGATTTAAATCATATTAAAACGATTTATCAGCGAATTATTGCTCAACCTGCATTTTTCTTACTTCTGATTTTATCTTCTATTTTAACATCGGTTCAGCTTTGGCTCTTTTTATGGGGTCCCATGAATGGGCGTGGTTTACAGGTTTCATTGGGTTATTTTTTATTACCACTGGTTTTAGTCTTGAGTGGCAGTTTATTGTATGGTGAAAAGCTTTCTAAATTTCAGATCGCCGCTGTTGTTCTGGCAGTAATAGGTGTCAGTCACGAAATCTTTCGTTTAGGTTCTATCGCGTGGGAAACTGCCTTGGTAGCGTTTGGATATTCGGCCTATTTTTTATTGCGTAAAAAAATTGGTACCGATAATTTAGGCGGTTTTTGGTGGGATATCGTTATTATCTTACCTATTGCGTTGTACTTCATTCAAAGCGGCAAGGGAAGTCTGGTTGTGTTGCAGCAACAGCCCCTTATGTTATTGGTGGTGCTTGGATTAGGGGTATTAAGTGCGATTGGTTTGGGAAGCTATATTCTAGCGAGTCGTTTTTTGCCCATGATTCTTTTTGGTTTGCTTAGTTATTTGGAGCCTATTTTATTAGCACTTGCATCTTTGGCACTGGGTGAAAAAATTACATCAGAAGAATGGTACACCTATATTCCAATTTGGTGTGCGGTATTATTGCTGGTGATTGAAGGAAGTTGGCATCTTTATCAGCAACGTAAAAATAAAGTGGCTTTTGAACGAAATATAGAGGTTTATCAGAAACGTTTGAAAAATGGAGAATGAGTAAAATATCAGCAGGATTTTATAATTCATCCTGTTGAGGAAGCTCGTGGATTGAAATACTTCGATATAAAAGTTAAACATCAACACCCTTTTACTAAAAATTAAAATAAAAAATCATAAGTATTTTATAAATTTATAGTGAATATCACTGAAAATATCATCGACATCAACAGCTTTTGATTCAATCTTGATGATAATTCCTTTACAATTATGGGGTTTTGAAATTCACGCCTAGAAATTATTCATTAGAGGACGTATTTGTGAGCAAAGACACTATCATCGCCCTACACGCGGAACACCAGGGTCGTTGGAAAAACCGCGAAGAAATTGCGGAACATATGATTGCGCTAATTGGCCAGTTATACCGCGAAAAAAATATTGTCGTTTCTGTTTACGGTCGTTCTTTAATCAACCGCTCTGTGATTCAGATTTTAAAAACGCATCGTCGCACTCGTGTAGTGGACGTAGAGCTTTCTGTTGTTAATACTTTTCCGATTTTAGAAGCGTTGGCAAAAGTTGAAAATATTGGCTCAGCTGAAGTTGATATCGGTAAGCTTGCTGTTGAATACAAAGAAAAAGGCGGCGATATCGATGCTTTTGTTGCTCAAGCGGTTGAGTCAATCAAAGGCAATGCAACCTCTGAACAACCTAAAGATGTAGTGTTATACGGTTTTGGTCGTATTGGTCGTATTTTGGCACGTTTGATTATTAGTCAATCTGGTTTGGGTCGTGGTTTAAGCCTTAAAGCAATCGTTGTGCGTAAATCTTCTGATGGCGACTTGGCAAAACGTGCGTCTTTGTTACGTCGTGACTCTATTCACGGTACTTTTGCAGGTACAATCGCTGTTGATGAAGAAAACGAAGCAATTATCGCCAATGGTAATTACATCAAAGTGATTTATGCGTCTAATCCAAGTGAAGTGGATTATACCCAATATGGTATTAACAATGCGCTTTTGATTGATAACACCGGTAAATGGCGTGATGTTGATGGTTTAAGCCAACATCTTAACTGCGCTGGTGTTGCCCGTGTTGTGTTGACTGCACCGGGTAAAGGCGACATGAAAAATGTGGTATTTGGTGTAAACCAAGCTGACATTTTAGATGAAGACAAAATTATTTCTGCTGCAAGCTGTACCACTAATGCAATCACTCCAATCTTAAAAGTATTGGATGAAAAATATCATGTGTTAAATGGTCACGTTGAAACTGTTCACTCATTTACCAATGATCAAAATCTGATTGATAATTATCACAAGGCAGATCGTCGTGGTCGTGCGGCAACCTTGAACATGGTGATTACAGAAACAGGCGCTGCTAAAGCTGTTGCTAAAGCATTGCCACAGTTGAAAGGTAAATTAACAGGTAACTCTGTTCGTGTACCAACGCCAAACGTTTCTCTTGCAATCTTGAATTTGACGTTAGATAAAGAAGTTGATCGTGATGAAGTGAATGAATATATTCGTCAGATTTCAATTAATTCTAACCTGCAAGGTCAAATTGGTTATACCAACTCAACTGAAGTGGTTTCAAGTGATTTTATCGGTTCGCGTACTGCGGGCGTATTTGATGCTCAGGCAACCATTACTTCAGGTAATCGTTTAACTGCGTATGTCTGGTATGACAACGAAGTCGGTTATAGCTGCCAAGTATTGCGTATCGCTGAACAAATGTGTGGCGTAAGTTATCCAAAAGTTCCTGCTGGAACTGATGCATAATTTATTACTTCATGTTTGTTTTAAAAAGCTCAGTTTCGACTGAGCTTTTTTTATGTCGATCTGTTTTATAAAGACTAACAGCATTTCACAGATACAAAATCGATGCTGAATGTTTCTATTAAATCGTAAACACTGTGCTTTCAAAGAAATAAAAGAATTTGTAATTTAAGGATAGAACATTGCAAGTGAGAAATGTGCTGAGTGGATTAGCATTGATTGCATTGGCGACCCTAATAGGTGTTGGCATTGCTATCTGGGTTTTTAAATATTTCAATATTTATATTCCCTTGAAAAATCAAGCGGTGAATATTGATTTACAAGAGCCTTTGCAGGCCAAAGTCAAAATTCAGGATGCACTGGATGTGGATGTTACGGGTCGTGTGAATGCTGCGATTCCTATTCGGGAAAATCTCAATATTCCTTTAACCCAAACTCTGACGCCGCGTGTTTATTTTGATAATCAGGTGCCCATTAAAACGACCATTCCTGTAAAGGAAACGTTGAAGGTTAATCAAAACTTACCCATTGATACGAACGTTCAAGTCAAGGTATTGGGTAAGGATATTACTTTGCCGTTGAAAGGAACTATTCCAATTAAATTGGATGTGCCGATTGATATACAAGTTCCGCTTGAGCAAAACGTCCATTTAAAGTTTGATGCACCAGTGCGCACAGTACTAAAAGAAAATTTAAATATTCCATTAGATACCACCCTAAAAACTAATATTCCTATTAGTGGTCATTTGAATGTTCCCATTGAAACAGCTTTAGCTGCTTCGGTAGATGTGCAAAATACTTTACCGATCAAAATTCAGCAGGGGGAGTTGAAAATTCCATTGTCGAGCATGCGCATTCAAAAAGTGGGTGATTCGCCACCTACTTCGAAAATAGCAACGCCTGTTCCTTCACCACACAAGGAATAGCAATTAATGTGGTTCTTTAGCTCCTTAAAACGTACTTTACTGATTTTTATCAGCATCGTGAGTCTAGTCGCAGTTTTATTTTGGCTTTATTTGAATATTCAGGCATCTGTTTCTGTGTCTTCTCATCATGCTCAAATTCATTTACCCGAATCACTTCCTACAAAAATCCATGTCGGAAATTATTTGCAAACTCGGTCGATAGGTAAACTTGATACCAGCATTGATATTAATCGACAATTAGATTTACCGCTACGTGGTAAATATCTAGCAGAATTGAGTTTTGAGGTGGAAACTCCGATTACAGTGAATATTGATTATTCCACGATGCTAAAAATCGATGAAACTATGCCACTTGAAACCACAACCGATCTGATCTATCAAAATAAGTTATTGCCACAGTTTCCTTTAAAACTGGATATTCCCATCCAGTTGGATGTACCGTTTCAGCTTAAACGCAGTTATACCTTACCTGTCAAAATTTCATTTAGTGGGCCCGTATATTTTGAGTTTAATGAGCCTGTACGCCTTAATGTGCGGCATCAGTTTAATCCCACTCTAAATATCAATGATCCGATGACAATGCGCAAAATTGCGACTTTCAATGCCATTATGTATAACTCCGTACAAACGACTCAGGCAAACCTCGATATGCAGATGAATCTCCCTTTGAAAAATATTCATCCTTAAAAATTGACCTTCATTTTTAATCTTTAAATTCTCAGTTTTTACAGCACCTTTAGGCTTTTTCATGAAACTGGGAATTTGCTTGCATTTTCTATTCGAGAATTTTAGTAAAATATGGCAGAATAGGCGGTTTTTAGAGATTTCAGAGGATTGGCACATGCGCTTTGTTGATGAAGCAGTCATTACCGTAGAGGCTGGCGACGGTGGCAATGGCGTAGCCAGTTTTCGCCGTGAAAAATTTGTACCGTTTGGTGGACCTGATGGCGGCGATGGTGGTCGTGGGGGTAGCGTGTATATTCAGGCTGATGATGATACCGGTACACTGGTCGACTTTCGTTATACTCGAAAATTCCGTGCAGAGCGTGGAAAGAATGGTTCAGGTGCGAACTGCTCAGGCCGTGGCGGTGACGATGTTATTTTAAAGGTTCCCGTAGGTACCACGATTGTCGATACAGATTCAGGCGATATTATTGGCGATCTGGTCAAAGATGGTCAGCGTGTTTTGGTGGCACATGGGGGTGATGGTGGTTTGGGTAACACCCATTTTAAATCATCGACTAACCGTGCACCTCGTAAATTCACTACGGGTGTAAAAGGCGAATTCCGTGAAATTCGTTTAGAGTTAAAAGTACTGGCTGATGTTGGTTTGCTAGGCATGCCAAATGCAGGTAAATCGACCTTTATTCGTGCCGTAAGTGCAGCCAAACCGAAAGTGGCTGATTATCCGTTTACGACTATGGTGCCAAATTTAGGTGTGGTCGATGCCGATCGTCATCGTTCTTTTGTCATGGCCGATATTCCAGGTTTGATTGAAGGCGCAGCAGAAGGGGCTGGGCTCGGCATTCGCTTTCTAAAACACTTGGCACGTACACGTATTTTGTTGCATATCGTGGATGTACAACCGATCGATGGTTCAGACCCTGCGCATAATGCCAGAGCAATTATCGCAGAGTTGGAGAAATTTTCTCCGACACTGGCGAAACTACCGATCGTATTGGTTCTTAATAAACTCGATCAATTGGATGAAGACAGCCGTGATGAATGGTGTCAGCACATTATTGATGAGTTGCAGTGGACAGGGCCGGTCTTTAAAACCTCTGGCTTATTGGAAGAAGGCACTAAACCTGTAGTGTATTACCTCATGGATCAAATTGAGCAACAACGCGAGCGTGAAGTTGAAGATCCAGAGTACGCAGCAGAAGTTAAAGCATTCCGTGAACAGCTTGAGGCTGAAACACGTGAACAAACTATCGCGGCAAAAGAAGCATATCGTGCCATGCGCCGAGCCCAGCGTCTGGAAGGCTTACTGGCTGGTGAAGACGATGATGACTTCGATGACGAAGATGATGATAACGATGTAGAAAGTATCTACGTGCGTGATTAGACTTTTCACAACCCCTTTCATTCCTCCTGTGAGGTGATGTGGCTTCGCAAGATGGAAAGCAATTTGAGGAAAACATGATAGAAGTGGTGGATGGGCAACGTCAGCTCAATGAGTGTAAACGAATCGTTGTTAAAATCGGATCCTCTCTACTCACAGCAAATGGGCAAGGTTTAGATTTAGATGCAATTTCGCATTGGGCAACTCAAATTGCCAATCTACATACTGCTGGACATGAAATTATTTTAGTGTCCTCTGGTGCTGTGGCTGAAGGGATGGTGCGCATGAAGCTGTCGAGTCGACCCACCGATCTACCCAGTCTGCAAGCTTGTGCAGCTATTGGCCAAATGGGCTTGATCCATACGTGGTCGAGTGTGCTGGAAAAACATAGCATTCAAACTGCACAAGTTCTTCTGACTCATGATGATCTGGCAGATCGTCGGCGTTATCTTAACTCTTGTGATGCATTACAAAATTTGATTGACTGGCGTGTGATTCCCGTCATCAATGAAAATGATACGGTTTCAACCGATGAAATTCGTTTTGGTGATAATGATACGTTGGCGGCAATGGTTGCGGGGCAAGTACATGCGGATTTGTTGATTATATTAACGGATCAGCAAGGTATGTTTGATTCTGATCCACGTAGTAACCCTGACGCGAAATTATTGACTGAAGTTCGTGCTTTAGATGATAGTTTGTTCGAAATGGCGGGCGGTGGCGGCGTACTAGGACGAGGAGGCATGGTCACTAAAGTTCGTGCTGCGCGCCTTGCGGCTAAATCGGGCTGTCCAACGCTCATTGCTAGTGGTGAAAGTGATCATGTTTTGTCGCGTTTAATGGCAGGTGAAATGCTCGGCACTTTATTCAGTACGGATAAAGATCGTATGACGGCGCATCAACAGTGGTTAGCGGCACATTTACAAACTGCAGGCCGTTTGATTATTGATGATGGTGCTGTAGACGCAATTAAAGAACGTCATCGTAGTTTATTGCCTGTTGGTGTCAAAACTGTTGAAGGGCATTTTGATCGTGGTGATGTCGTTGAATGTGTCGATAAGTCTGGAAAGCGGATTGCGGTAGGGCGGGTAAATTTTAGTTCGCAATCGGCCGATATTATCAAAGGATTAGCATCTGATAAGGTTTATCAAGTTTTAGGCGAAGCGCGTTCACTGGAAATGATTCATCGCAACCATATGGCGATTTACTAAGGTTAAAAAATAAAAAACTCGCTTAGGCGAGTTTTTTTACATCTGCGAGTCGAGGTAGCTGTTGATCTTCTCCGACCATATAACAGCTATCTGCCAAGCTAAACATTTCTAAATCTTCATAGCTGTTGCCATAAGCGTATACATGGGCGTAATCATTGAGATGATAAGCGTTATGAATTCTGATTTTTTTCTGTTCAGAACTACAGTCGGGTGTAGAATATTCGCCCGTAATTATTCCATTAAGGATCTCAACTTGTGTACAGATCAGATCGATATTGAGAAGTTCACAAACTGGTTTTAAATATAAATCGATCGAAGCAGAAACCAAAACCACTTTATCGCCTTGTGACTGATGCTGTAATAGGCGCTGTAGCAATTGTGAATCTAGGCTTTTAAGCAAAGTCTTGGCATAGTCCTGCCCCAATTGTTGTAATTGTTCTGCTGAATTGCCTTTAAACATCGTGGTAAAAAGCTTGGCGCGCATGGCATCAGCGGGATAAAGTTTTAAATAATAGGCCTGAATCCACGGAAGAATCTTCAGACCCTTACGCATGATATGCCTTTTAGATAAAGTATAAAAAATAAAACCAGTGAAACTATCTTTAGTACAGAGTGTTCCATCAAAATCAAACAGGGCGAGATTTATATTTTTATTCGTTTCGCTCGTTGCATACATGTTTCATATCTTCCATTGACTCGGGAGGCAAACCAGTTGGTGTTGTAATCTCGACTTAATTTTGGTCCAGAAATAATGACTTGCGGCATGATGGCATAAATTGGTTCTTTACCAGTTTTTGCCTTATACAATTTTTTAACCGCTATATAAGTTTGGGTATCTTCAAAAGATTTCTCTTTCTCTTTTTTCAGGTCTGAGCGAATTTGCCGAGGTGTAACTAACACGTTATTTTGCGCAAAGACAGAGATAAGTTCTTTCTCAGATTGACTGAGTACAGCGCGGGGACTACCATCTTTATTGTAAAGCAGTAAATCGCCATCCAAATCCAGTTCTTTTGGTGTTAAATCATTTAGCATACTTTGAAAAGCCGCATTACGGCTAGAATACATACCAGAATTATAATCAGCAAATCGATAAATCGACTTATCATAATCGGCAGGATACATCATCAAACGATGGATACCGTAATATAAACCACCATATTGTGTATATAAATCGTCACGCAATTCATTGGTATTCATACGAGAACGTTTGTGATCCTGTGCGTAAGTAATCAAGACTTGCATAGAACCTAACGTAGTAATTGGATTCATTTTTTCGCCAATATCTTGCCCTACTAATTTGGCCGCTCCAGTTAAAGCACTGACATGATAATGACTCGCCATAAAATCAAAAATTTGACGATAAAGTAAATCCAGATCACGCTCCGTGCGGACTTTACGCATTTGGCTCATATAATTATTATCTGGAGACGGCTGATTTTTAAGGACATCCTCAAAATAACCTGCCACTTGACCGCCAATAGTGGTTCCTAATTTTTCTTCAAACTTTTCATTTAGACGTGTATTGACTTCCTTAACTGCTTTTTCACCTAGCCCAGGAACGACTGGGTCTGCAACGAAATTAGACTCTTGATCAACCACAGCAATAATGCTGCATACATTCTCTTTAGTTTTGGGAATACCTAATTTTCCCATAATATCATCGATATCATTTGCCCATGATTCACGGCCACTCACACGCGTAGGAATCACACGTTTAATTTGCTCAGCTTTAAATTCAGGTTCATCCTTATGCGACCACCAATTACCATCACCACATCCAGCCAACACCAGACTTAATACAATCGTGCTGAATGACTTTAGGTATAAACCAGATTTAAAGGGGGTATTCATGCAAACAAAGCACCCTGATAAAAAGATGAGCAATAAAACAGATGCAGTATACTATGTTGATCGAAAAATGCATGAATATTATGCATGTGGTGTTTTCTGATTTTAAATCAGCATTGTTTACTTTTTGAGTAATTAATTGATTTGAAATAGTTTTATTAAAGTTATTCAAATGCGTTGTTAAGGCTCTTTGTGTTTACATCTTCAATTTTGATCCTATTTAAGCCTTCATTTACTTTATTTAGCAGATGTATGAGCGTTACTGCATCATCAAAAGCAATTCCGTCCATGGCCTGATGATAAAAACTAAAAATTTGTTCCTGCAAATTTTCCCAGTTCTTATGTCCTAATGCGGTAAGTGCTACATTTTTTGCACGTCGATCCTGATGATCAATTAAGCGTTCAACAAAGCCATCACGTTCAAGACGTTTTAAGATAAGCGTCAAATTTTGACGACTTACCCCAAGATATTCAGTTAAATCGGAAAAGGACATTCCTGTTTTAGCATGAGGGCGTGATAAAGCACCGAGTACCGACCAGTGTACCGGCGAAATTCCAAGCTGGTTAAAACATTGTCGATCCAGAGAGTTTCCTACTTGGAATAACCTAAAAAACAATCGGTTATGAATTGAATATAAAGCTGGATCATACATTTTTTCTTGTGTGTTATTCATTCGCATCTCAAAGATCCTTACTTAGAGCATCATACCTGAATTAAAAGTGGGAATTCAAAAGATTCATGTGTGGGGCCTTTAAATCAAATTTTATAGAAAAATACTTACCGTCCGTCAGAGTTTTCCTAGATTTCAGAAACGTCAATTTCATTCCCTCGTAGTCACATGTTTATTTAACTGAATCAGTTGAATCTTATCCAATGGTATTTTTGACTAATCAAAAATATAAGTATTTTGGGATATTATGTAAATATGATGATTTAAAATAATTGATTATAATTTTAAATTCAATATCTTAAAATTTAATATATGTAAATGTATTGACATAAATCCGCCGAATAATTATGCTGAATTTATAACAAGGACAAAGGAAAGAAGATGAAAGGACTAAAAGACAAAGTCATTATCGTGACGGGTGGTGCAGGTGGAATTGGATCTGCTACATGTAAACGTCTTGCGCAGGAAGGTGCAAAAGTTGCGGTATTTGATATGAATTTACAAGTTGCTGAATCTCTAGTGGCAGACATTCAAGCGAACCATGGACAAGCGGTTGCCGTACAGTGTGATATCACGAACCGTGAAGCTGTAGATCAAGCCGTACAAAAGACGCAGACTGAACTGGGTTCAATTGATGGTTTAGTGAATAACGCAGGTTGGGATGTTTTCAAGCCTTTTATCAAAACTAATGCAAATGAATGGGAACGACTGATTCAGATTAATCTGGTGGGTATGTTGAATATGCATCATGCAGTTCTACCCTTCATGATTGAAAAAAATGCAGGCCGTATTGTCAATATTGCATCGGATGCTGCGCGTGTCGGCTCTTCAGGTGAAGCAGTATACGCCGCATGTAAGGGGGGGCTACTGTCTTTCTCCAAAACTCTGGCGAGAGAGCATTCACGTAATAATATTACTATTAATGTGATTTGTCCGGGACCAACAGACACGGCATTGTTGGCTGGTGTTACAGAAGGCGCATCCAATCCAGAAAAATTACGCGAAGCATTTACCCGTGCGATTCCATTAGGTCGTTTAGGGCAGCCTGACGATTTAGCCTCATCCATTGCTTTTTTCTTGAGTGATGATGCGAGCTTTATAACGGGACAAGTATTAAGTGTGTCGGGTGGCCTAACCATGAATGGTTAACACAATCAAGATTTGGATTGAGAAAAATTGAAAAGGAACAAATAAAATGAATTTTGAAGATATTTTATACGAAGTTAAAAATGGCGTGGCATGGATCACGATTAACCGCCCCGAAAAAATGAATGCTTTTCGTGGTCAGACTTGTGATGAAATTATTAAGGCTATGAATCGTGCAGGTTATGATCGAGAAGTGGGAGCTATTGTCTTAACAGGCGCGGGTGAAAAAGCATTTTGTACTGGTGGTGACCAGTCTGCACATGATGGTAACTACGACGGGCGCGGCACTATTGGCCTGCCAATGGAAGAGTTGCATAACTGTATTCGTGATGTTCCTAAACCCGTTATTGCTCGGGTACAAGGCTATGCGATTGGTGGTGGCAATGTATTGGCTACGATTTGTGATTTAACGATTTGTTCTGAAAAAGCAATTTTTGGTCAGGTTGGACCAAAGATGGGTTCGGTTGATCCTGGTTATGGTACGGCATTTCTTGCACGTGTAGTCGGTGAGAAAAAAGCTCGTGAAATCTGGTATATGTGCCGTCGTTATTCAGGTCAGGAAGCCGTTGAAATTGGTCTTGCCAATAAATGTGTTCCTGCCGAGCAATTAGATGCTGAAGTACAGGTGTGGGGCGAAGAACTTTGCCAACGTAGCCCAACTGCGCTAGCGATTGCCAAACGTAGTTTCAATATGGATACCGCACATCAGGCAGGGATTGCGGGTATGGGGATGTACGCGTTGAAATTGTATTACGACACAGAAGAGTCTCGTGAAGGCGTTAATGCGCTAAAAGAAAAGCGTCAACCTGAATTCCGTAAATACTTTAAGTAAGGAGTGAACAAGATGAGTAAAAATCCTTATATTACGGAAGATTTGGAATTTTTGGCTGAAACTGCCGATAAATTTGCTCAAAAGTTTATTGCTCCCGGTTTTTTAGAACGAGATCAAAGCCGTGTGTTTGATCGGGATCTGGTCAAGAAGATGGGTGAAATGGGCTTTATTGCACCTGAATTACCTGAGCAATATGGCGGTCAGGGTATGGGGCGTCTGGCAGCAGGTGTGATTCATGAGGCCATTGCTAAGGCTGATTTAAGCTTCTCTTATGTTAATTTGCTGGCTTCTTTAAATGGTCAGATATTGGCAGAGCATGGAGATCCCGAAGTTGTACGCCCTTGGCTAGAAAAGCTCACTGCAGGTGAAGCGATTTTTGCCATTGGGTTAACTGAACCACGTGGTGGTTCGGATGCAGGAAATCTACGCTTAAAAATTGAACGTGATGGCGATGAATATATTTTGAATGGGGAAAAAACCTCCATCTCTGCAGCCGATCAAGCTGATGCATCTGTCATTTTTGGACGTACAGGTAGTATTGAGTCTGGCGCGCATGGTATCACTGCTTTATTAGTTCCGATGAACTTACCAGGCGTTAGTACGACACGTTTTGATTGTCATGGACAACGTGCGATTGGTCGTGGTTCGATTTTCTTTGATAATGTGCGTGTCCCAGTAAATCACCGTTTAGGCGAAGAAAATAAAGGTTTTGTACAAGTCATGCAAGGCTTTGATTTTTCTCGTGCTTTGATTGGTTTGCAAGTGTTGGCGGTTGCGCGTGTTTCACTGGATGAAGCTTGGGAATATGCTGCACAGCGTGAAGCTTTTGGCAAGCCTTTAACTGCTTTTCAGGGCGTCTCTCATCCTTTAGCTGATTATGAAACGCAGGTCGAAGCGGCCCGTTTACTTTGTCTGCAAACCTTGTGGCTTAAAGATCAGCATTTACCGCATACCTCAGAAGCCGGAATGTGTAAATGGTGGGGGCCAAAACTAGCTTATGACGTGGTACATCAATGTTTACTGACCTTTGGGCATGCTGGATATGACCGTGGTGTGATGGAACAACGTTTGCGTGATGTATTAGGGTTTCAGATTGGTGATGGGACAGCGCAAATCATGAAAACCATTATTGCCCGTCATAAAGCAGGACGCAAAGCCGTTCCAGCATAAGAGAATGATGCAGAATAGATTGTTCAATATTCAGAAGGAATATGTTTAGGTTTTGAATAAAGCTTAAATATATTGATATTGCGCAATCTTTAAAGCTTTAAATAATAACAAAGGATGAGAAGAATGGAGTTCGATACGGTTCTGATCCCGTCACGTCGGGATAAAATGCTAGAAAAAGGTTTTTGGTATAACAAAACAATTCTGGATTCATTGAATGAAGCGGTCAAATCTTTTCCAGATAAAACTGGGTTGATCAGTTTTAAAACAGTTGATCAATCTGAAACCCGTTTTAGCTATCGTGAAATATTGGAAGTTAGTAATAAAATTGCGTTAGGTCTTCAAGCGCTCGGTGTTAAAAAGCAGGATGTTGTCTCATGTCAGTTGCCAAATTGGTGGGAATTTTCATTGCTTTATATTGCTTGTCGACGCATTGGGGCCGTGCTTAATCCTTTAATGCCGATTTTTCGTGAGCGCGAATTGGAATTTATGCTTAAACATGCAGAGTCCAAAGTTTTCGTTGTTCCTCAAAAATTTCGTAATTTTGATCACGAAGCATTAGCCAATCAGCTTCAGAGCAAAATTCCAAGCTTGAAACATATCATCGTTGTAAACGGCGAAAATGCAAATAGTTATGAGAAGTTGCTGGTTAATCATAAGCTTGAAAATAATCAAGAAGCAGTAGAGCAGCTAAACAATATTCAGATTAACGCAGATGACGTTGCCCAGTTAATTTTTACCTCGGGTACAACAGGTGAACCCAAAGGCGTGATGCATACGGCCAATACTTTATTTGCCAATATCATTCCCTATGCACAGCGGTTACATCTGAATGAAAAGGACGTGATTCTCATGGCGTCTCCAATGGCGCATCAAACTGGCTTTATGTATGGTTTAATCATGCCAGTTGAACTGAAGGCAACAGTCGTTTTACAGGATATGTGGGACGTGCAGCAAGCCGCCAGATTAATTGAAAAACATCAAGTGACGTTTACAATGGCTTCTACACCATTCCTAAATGATTTGTCGAATTCAGATACACAGGCACATCGCCAACTACAGTCTCTAAAAACTTTTCTGTGTGCTGGCGCGCCCATTCCGAGTCCATTGGTACAAAAGGCTAGAGAAAGTTTAGGAGTCAAAGTTATTTCTGCATGGGGAATGACTGAATGCGGCGCGGTTACCATGACCCGCCCAGAAGATGATGATGAGCGCTCTTTTAATACGGATGGTTTACCACTGTCTGGAGTTGAAGTCAAAATTCTCGATGAGGATGGGATACAAAAACAAGCAAATGAAGCAGGACGTCTGGTCATTCGTAGTTGTTCAGGTTTTGCAGGCTATCTCAAACGTCCGCACTTGAATGATACAGATGCACAAGGCTGGTTTGAAACAGGCGATCTAGCCTATCAGGATGAGAAAGGGTATATCCGTATTTGTGGACGTAATAAAGACGTGATTATCCGCGGCGGAGAAAATATTCCGGTCGCAGAAATAGAATCTTTATTATATCAACATCCTGATATTGCTGTAGTCGCCTTGGTGGCTTATGCCGATGATCGGCTAGGTGAGCGTGCTTGTGCCGTCATTAAGCTCAAAGAGCATCGGACATCCATCGAGTTAAAAGAAGTCAGTGATTTTTTGAAACAGCATAATCTGGCAATTCAATATATCCCTGAGCGTCTTGAAGTCTGGAATGAAATTCCAACCACACCTTCTGGAAAAATCCAGAAATTTAAACTGAGGGAAATGATTGCCACACAGGCACCGTCATTGAACTAATTTTTTTAAAATTTCCTGAGTCTCTTATTAGGAAAATAAATACGGATTAAATCGGCACAGTTTTAAAACAAAAAGTTTTGAGATTGACGTATTTCTGTGCCTTAAAAATGGAGTTTGCTATGAAAAAGTCACGTAGTTTGATCTATCAGCATATAATTGGTTTAGGGTTGGTCATGATTGCATTCCCTAGCCATGCCAAAAGTATGGAAGAACAACTGGCTGAATTGAAACAACAGATTCAGGCGTTGGAACTCAAAATGGAGCAACAAGCGCAACAACAAGAAAGTAAGGAAAATCAAACAAAATCAGCGCCATTGGATCTAAAACATATGGTGACCAAAGGTGGTGCAGAATTAGAATTATATGGAAATGTACGGGCAGATGGGACTTATCAAATGAAAGGCCCTAATACCATGTATAACTATATTAGCTCTGTGCCTTTGAAAGGATCTGAAAATGAAGGACATAACTCGGATAAGTTTCTAAGCACTTTAAATGCGACGCGTTTCGGATTCAATTTTACCACTCCAAATCTGGGCGCCCATCGCTTAGGTGGAAAAGTTGAGATGGATTTTTTTGGCGGGACAGGGCGAGATACTTTCCGTATCCGACATGCCTATTTAACGTATGACAAATGGTTAGTTGGTCAAACATGGTCAAACTTTAATGCAGTAGAATATTTTCCTGAAACTGTAGATGCATCTTTATCGGTGGGCGGTTCGCTGACACGTGTTTCACAAATTAAATATAGTTATCCTATTGATAAAAATATGAATCTGGCGGTAAGCCTAGAAGATCCAAAAGCTGAAACAGTGACTACATCTGGGACACAGGACTTTAAAACTGATCCAAATGCAAAATTAAAAATGCCTTCTGCTGTAGGTCGTTTAAATTATAAATTTGAGAATGGTTCTATAATTTCTGGGCGTGTATTTCTCACTCAAAAGGCAACTACTTTTGGCAATGGCGATGATTTTTTATCGTGGGGCGCGGCTTTAGGGGGGAAATATCAAATCACCGCGGATACATTACTTCGCTTTGACTATAATCATATTAAAGGTGATACCAAAAATGTGTTGTGGTCAAACTATGCGTATGTTTTTGATGCCAATGAAAAAATGAAACCAAATGAATTTGATACGCTTACTGTAGGACTTACTCACCAATTTACTCCAAAAATCCGTTCAACACTTGGTTTTGGTTATATGCTGGCAAATGATGACAATAGTTTCGCACAATTGGTACGCAATGACTCTACGCAAAATAAAGAACTAAAAGAAGGATGGATCAATATTTTTTACAACCCTGTAAAACCTGTCAATTTTGGACTTGAATATATGTATGGGGAACGTAAAACTTTTGCAGATCAAAAAGGGATAGATAACCGTGTGAATGTCACTGCAATTTATGATTTCTAAAATAAAAAGATGATATTGAATTAGTTTTTACAGGCAAAATGTTCAATATTTTATCCGATATCAGATTTAATCTTAAATAAAAACACAGTGTTAAATACTGTGTTTTTATTTTAATAAAACGCATTAAAAATGATGTTCGAGGTCAGGCGTTTTATTGATCATCTAAATTGGTTTTTTTCTCGATTAAAGTAAACCTTCAACAATACTAATCATGACTTCGGCGCAACCTTGACGTGCAGCTCTGGCTTTGGTGTATTCTTCCGAATGATAACAAGCTTGTGCAGTGGCCATATCGACAAACTCAATCACTACTTGTCGTTGGTAAACTGGCCCTTCCAAAATGATGGATTCGCCACCGCGAGCAAGAAATTTAGCGCCATACTTTTCAAAGGCTAAAGGAGCCAAAGCCATATATTGTTTATATTGTTCTAAATCATGGATGGTGACATGGGCAATCCAGTAAGCAGACATTGGTTTCCTTCCTTCGTGTAAAGTGGCTCGTAAATTTTTATTTAACAGGGAATTAACTGTTTAGAATCTTTTTCGCAACTGCCGCAGCTTCGGCAATATGCTCAGCGACTGCTTGTTTTGCTTTTTCAGGATCCTTATATAAATAAATTGCTTCACACATATTTTTAATGCGTTGATAACCTGAAATTTCACGTTGAGTTGATTTCATTGTCATCGCTCGAAGCCGGCTAATTCGACCATTCAAACGTTGTACTACCTCCCAGGCAATCTGGTGTTTAGCCGTTGTAAAAATAGTTTCGTACAATTTTGCCGAGGTTGAAATAATCAAATTAATATCATCATGAGCAAAAGCTTGCTCAAGTTCTGACAGCAATTCTTTAAGGGTATTACTGGTTTGTTCGGTGAGATTTTTGGTGCAATCTGCAACGGCACTTTGCTCTAATAAGAGTCGAATCTCGTAGATTTGAGACGCAATTTCCCAATTAAGTAGGGAAACAATTGGGCCTTTATTCGGTAAAATTTCCACCAACCCTTCTGCTTCAAGATAGCGAATTACTTCACGCACTACAGAGCGACTAACTCCTAGTTCTTCACATAGCGTTCTTTCAACCAGCCTTTTGCCTGAAGGAAAGTAACCCGTAATAATGGCATTTCGGACTTTCCCTAAGCAGAGTTCGCGTAGGGTAACGGGCGGATTTTCAATTTTAAGATTCATAAATAACTAATTCATTCCCAATTTCATTATGCAATTTTTGTTACATCTCTTTTATCTAAAAAGAGCATAGCAAACTCTTGCTTTTTTTTCATTATGTATTATGGTATACCATAATACAAGTTGAAGATAAATTCACCCGCAAGGAAATGCCATGAATCTAATCCGTAAAACAGTACTTCACGTTGAAACGACTTATGTCGATGGCGGTAAAGAAGCATCAAAACCTTTAAAAATGGTCGCAGCAGCTGCGGTTATTAAAAACCCGTGGGCAGGTCAGGGGTATGTTGAAAACTTGACTCCTGAAATCCGTCGTATTGCACCTATTTTAAGTGAGCATTTAACCAAACTGATTATTGATGAAATTGGTTCAGGTGAGGCCGTTGAAGCATTTGGTAAATGTGCAGTGGTCGGTTTGGATGGTGAACTTGAACATGCCTCTGCATTAATTCACACCTTACATTTTGGTAATACCTACCGCAGTGCAGTGGGTGCGAAATCTTATCTGGCCTTTAATAATACGCGCGGCCCTGCGAATGCACCGATTTTTATTCCAATGATGGATAAAAATGACGAAGGACGTCGTTCTCATTATTTAACCTTACAGTTTGCAATTCCAGATGCACCTGCGGCAGATGAGCTAGTGGTGGTGATTGGTGCAGCAACTGGTGGTCGTCCTCATCATCGTATTGGTGACCGTTATCAGGATTTAAAGGAATTAGGTCATGATCTCGAAAACCCAGCAGCTGTCAAATAATCGTATCGCTCATTATTTTGAGCAGGGTAACGGCGAACCGTTAGTGCTGATTCATGGTGTGGGTATGCAGGCGGAAGCATGGTATCCACAAATTGAATATTTCTCCAAACATTACCGGGTGATTTCTGTCGATATGCCAGGTCATGGGCAAAGTACTAAACTGGCTGACGATGCTCAATTACAGGATTTTGTAAACTGGGCAATTGAATTCATTACTGCCCTAAATATAGGGGCTGTAAATTTGGCAGGCCATTCTATGGGGTCGCTAATTACCACGGGTGTCAGTGCTACTCGTCCAGATTTGGTCAAAAGAATGGCGGTGCTCAATGGTGTGTATAAACGTACCTCAGAGGCCAAAGATGCAGTCATTCAAAGAGCTGAAGAGTTAAAAACAGGTCATATTGATATTGAAACACCATTACAACGCTGGTTTGGTGACCGTGAGATTGAACGTCAGGCTGCACTTAAAGTGAAGTCATGGTTAGAAAATGTTGACATGTCTGGTTATGCAACAGCTTATTCAGCCTTTGCAAAAGGTGATGCAATTTATGCAGATGAATGGGCCAGAATCGCCTGTCCAGCCCTAATCTTAACAGGGACAGGAGATCCGAACTCTACTGCTGAAATGGCGGTTAAAATGGCAAATCAGGCTCTCCATGGTAAAGCAGTCGTGATTGAAAATGAGCGACATATGGTGAATTTGACTGCACCCGATCAAGTAAATCGTGCCATGCAAGCGTGGTTAGAAACCAGCATTTAGATGGTTACACATTCATTGATGAAGGAATATGAAAATGAGCGAAATGGAAAGTGTCAATAAAATACGTGAACTACGTGATGCCTTTGGATCATTTATGACAGGCGTAACGGTAGTCACTACGTGTAAAGATGATGGAACACCATTAGGTTTTACAGCCAACTCTTTTGCTTCGGTGTCTTTGGACCCAGCCTTGCTTCTGGTAAGCATTGCCAAGACATCAAGCAATTATGACAATTTTGCCCATGCGTCACACTTTGCGATTAACATTTTGGCGGAAGAGCAAAAAGATGTTTCCAATACTTTTGCTCGACCAAGTGATGACCGCTTTGCCAATTTTGCATGGTCGAAAAGTGAAAATCAGAATCCGTTAATTGATGGTGTGAGCGCATGGTTTGATTGCACTACTTATCAAATAGTTGATGCGGGTGACCATGCGATTCTAATTGGAAAAGTAGAAAATTTTGCTTCAGCAGGTTTTGCGGGTCTGGGGTATTACCGTGGCGCATATTTTACACCAGCAAAATCATCTACCGATGTCATTTCAAGTATGAAAGTCATGATGATGACGCTTATTGGGCACGAAAATCAGATTTTGCTTGAACAGACTTCAGATCAAAAATGGACTCTACCACATTTGGTTGTAGATAAAGATGGTGCAGAAAAAGCGCTGGAAAAAATCTTTGCTGCTTATCAACCTGAAGCTTCGCCGAGCTTTATTTATTCCGTCTATGATGATGTGACCACTCAACAACAATATATCGCATTCTTATGTAACACCCCTGTTCCAACCGCACATAAAGGTCAATTTGTCGATTTAAATGATCTTGAAAAGCTTACGTTTGTTGATAGCGCTTTGCAAAGCATGTTAATGCGTTATCGTAAAGAAAATTATCTAAAAACCTATGGTGTTTATTACGGTAATCAAACCAGCGGTACGGTTCGTCAAATTGTTAAAGAGGAAGTTTAACCATGCGTTTTTCATTATTTGTACACATGGAACGTGTTTCTGATCAGCAAACGCAGAAACAGCTTTATGATGAAATGATCGAGCTTTGTCAGATTGCCGACCGTGGCGGTATGCATGCAATCTGGACAGGTGAGCATCATGCTATGAATTTTACCATTGCACCTAATCCATTTATTAATTTGGTTGATATTGCCAACAAAACTCAACATGTGCGTTTGGGTACTGGAACAGTAGTTGCACCTTTTTGGCATCCGATCAAATTGGCTGGTGAAGCAGCCATGACAGATATTATTACCAATGGCCGTCTGGATATTGGGATTGCACGTGGTGCGTACTCATTTGAATATGAACGCATGGTTCCGGGCATGGATGCTTGGAGTGCGGGACAGCGTTTACGTGAAATGATTCCAGCCATTAAAAATTTGTGGAAAGGTGATTACGAACATAACGGTGAGTTTTGGCAATTTCCCAAAACGACCTCTGCACCGCAACCTCTACAACAACCGTATCCTCCAATCTGGGTCGCGGCACGTGATCCAAACAGCCATGAATTTGCAGTACAAAATGGCTGTAATGTACAGGTTACTCCATTGCATTTTGGTGATGACGAAGTTGAAAAATTGATGGGACATTTTAATGCGGCGTGTGAGAAGTTTGCTGATGTGCCACGTCCTGAAATCATGTTACTGCGTCATACTTATGTTGCGGATAGTGAAGAAGATGCCCAATTGGCTGCTGACGAAATAAATGTGTTCTACAATTATTTCGGAGCATGGTTTAAAAACGAGCGCGAAATTAGTCAGGGTTTAATTGCACCGTTAAGCGAAGATGAAATTGCCGCACATCCATTTTATAGCGCAGAAGCTATGCGTAAAAATAATGTAATCGGGCAGTCGCAGGAAGTTATAGATCGCTTAAAAGCATATGAAGCAATGGGTTATAACGAATATTCATTCTGGATTGATACAGGCATGAGCTTTGAACGTAAAAAAGCCTCATTAGAACGTATGATCAATGAAGTGATGCCCGCATTTGCATAGGAGAGAAGACATGACTTCTCAATTCCAGTTGTACATTAATGGTCAGTTTGAAGATGGTGCTGCACAATTTGACAGTATCAATCCAGCAACAGGCCAAGTTTGGGCAAAAATGCCCGAAGCACGTAGAGATGAAGTAAATCGTGCTGTAAATGCCGCTTCACAAGCAATGCAAAATGCTGCATGGGCTGGTTTAACTGCGTCTCAACGGGGTAAATTGCTGTATAAACTCGCAGATTTAATCGAAAAAGCTGCACCAGAACTGGCTCAGTATGAAACCAGTGATACGGGCAAAATCATTCGTGAAACTTCCAGTCAAATTGCGTATGTGGCGGAATACTATCGCTATTATGCAGGAATTGCAGATAAGCTTGAAGGAAGTTATTTACCGATCGACAAGCCAGATATGCAAGCATGGACCATCCGTGAACCTGTAGGTGTCGTTGCGGCGATTGTTCCTTGGAACAGTCAATTATTTTTGTCTGCGGTCAAAGTTGGGCCGGCACTCGCTGCGGGTTGTAGCGTGGTCCTAAAAGCTTCGGAAGAAGGCCCAGCTCCTTTACTTGCCTTTGCTCGTCTGGTACATCAAGCTGGTTTTCCTGCCGGTGTCGTGAATGTCATCACTGGTTTTGGTCCAGAATGTGGCGCGGTGCTGAGTAGTCATCCAGATGTAGCGCATGTGGCATTTACAGGTGGCCCTGAAACTGCACGTCATATCGTACGTAATTCAGCAAATAATCTTGCCAAAGTGTCGCTTGAACTAGGTGGAAAGTCTCCATTTATCGTATTTGCAGATGCAGACCTACAAAGCGCCGTCAATGCACAGGTCGCTGCAATCTTTGCAGCCACTGGACAAAGTTGTGTCGCGGGTTCGCGTTTATTGATTGAAGCGAGTATCAAAGATGAGTTTGTGCAGCGTTTAGTTGAACGAGTACAAAGCATTAAGATTGGTTTACCTGATGATATGTCAACTGAATATGGCCCCCTATGTACATTACGCCAACGCGAAAAAATTGAACAGGTGGTGGCAAATTCTATTCAGCAAGGTGCAAAACTGCTTACAGGTGGTAAATCACTAGATCGACAAGGCTATTACTATCCGCCAACGATTCTGGACTGTAGTGAGGTGCCTCATGCGGACTGCGTCATGACCGAATTATTTGGACCAGTGCTGTCAGTCGTAAGTTTTGAAACTGAAGCCGAAGCGATCGAGAAAGCCAATAACACTCCTTATGGGCTTGCTGCTGGCGTATTTACCAATAATTTAAGTCGCGCGCATCGTATGACCCAAGCGATTCAGTCAGGGATTGTTTGGTTAAATACTTACCGCGCGGTGTCACCACTTGCACCTTTTGGTGGTCATGGTTTGTCTGGTCATGGTCGTGAGGGCGGAGCGGATGCGGTGCTGGACTATACCACTACCAAAACGGTGTGGTTACGTACTTCAGATCAACCGATTGATGATCCCTTTGTGATGCGATAACGCATCGTGAAGGAAAAGGAACTCTGGTTTTAAGTTCAGGGATGAATCTATAAAGATATTGAATTTTAGCATTCTATAAATTGAATCGTGGTTTAAAAAGATGGTTATTGTTGGGCCTTTAAAATGCACCGACCATATTCACTTTATCTTTTTTTGCCATTTCTTTCCCGAAATTGCTAAAAGCCAGTGTGTAAGAGTTAAAAAATAGAGATCAGGTCATCTGGATATGGCGCTGATCGGGCAGGTTGCGAGACCTAAGTTTACTCTCACTAATACTGATATTGAGGAAAATGAATTCCTCAAAGAGAGATTAAGGATATGAGCCAAAATGAAAAAAATGCTTTCGCCATAGAAAGTCATTCAATTGATTATGTTGATCCAACAGAACGTCATGGGAAAGTGCGGGATCTATTTACCCTCTGGTTCTGTACCAACATTGCGCCACTCGCTGTAATTACAGGTGCGATGTCGATGTTGACCTTTAATTTAAGTCTGATCAGTGCTTTAGTGGCTATTTGCTGCGGGCATTTCTTTGGTGCGGCTATTCTGGCCCTGACGTCTGCACAAGGGCCACAAGTGGGCATTCCACAAATGATACAAAGTCGCGCACAGTTTGGGCGTTACGGTGCATTATTGGTGGTGTTGTTTACTACTCTGATTTACCTCGGTTTCTTTATTTCTAATATTATTTTGTCTGGCAAAACACTGCATACAGTGGTTCCCGCTATTCCTGTTCCCACTGCTACCGTGATTGGAGCTATTGCAGCAACCACCATTGGTATTGTTGGTTATCACCTGATTCATAAGTTTAACAAGATTGGCACGTGGTTTATGGGAGGCTCCTTGCTGATCGGATTGATGATCATGATTCCACATATCAATGCTGATGTTTTGGCAAAAGGCTCTTTCAATCTGAAAGGTTGGTTTGCCATGTTTGGCCTATGTGCAGTATGGCAAATTAGTTTCTCACCTTATACCTCTGATTATTCTAGATATTTGCCAAAAAGCATTGGGATTTATAAGCCTTTTATTTATACCTATTTGGGTGCATCACTTGGAACTATCTTCGCGATGAGTTTCGGTACGGTGGCGGTAAGTATTGGATCTAGCACAGATGCAATGGAAGCTGTTAAATCAGGTACAGGCGTATTTGGTTATATCCTGATGATTTTATTTTTATGCAACATCATTGGTCATAATGCCATGAATCTGTATGGTGCGGTTTTATCCTGTATTACCTCGATTCAGACGTTTGCTGGAAAATGGATGCCAAGTAAAAATGTGCGCATTACGCTGTCTATTGTTGTATTAATTCTTGCGACATTTACTGCGCTTTGGGCTTCAAGCAATTTCATTAGCTTTTTCCTAAATGTCATTTTCGCCTTATTGTTTATTTTGGTGCCTTGGGTGTCTATTAATCTTTTAGATTTCTATGTCGTTAATAAGAAATCTTATGATATTCAATCCATTTTTGCTCAGGATGGCGGTATTTATGGAAAATTTAATGCTAAAGCACTCATCGCTTATTTTATTGGAATTGTGGTGCAAATCCCATTTCTAACCAATGCATTTTTCACTGGGCCTTTCGCCAATATGATTCCAGATGTGGATATTTCATGGGTGATCGGTTTGGTGGTAAGTTTTGTTGTGTACTACCTCTTTAATTTAGGAAAGATTAAATGTAGCTCTCCAGCATTAAATACCAATGCACAACTTTAAACATGACAAGAAAGGATTCAGTTCATGAATAGAAGTAATTTACAACTTACACTCGCTTCAATATTTATGGCGATTAATACACCTAGTTTTGCCGGGATTAGTTTTGGTGATAGCAACAGTGACTCGGGTCAATTAACTGTATCCGGCTATGTTCGAGGAAATTACCAGCTTAAGCATTATGGCGAAGATGCGGATGATCAGAAAATTCGTTTTGATGCGGCGCAACTCAAACTCGATTATGCACGGGGTGATTTATTTGGTCATGCAGAATACCGTTGTTACCAATATGAAAAGCTATGTGATTTTTCCTCTATGATTGATGCTTATATGGGCTACCATCTGAATAAAACAGATCAGGTTGTAGTAGGCATGCAGCCTATTCCATTTGGTCCTGGACGATTTTGGGGAAATAGCTTATATGGCAGCATGAATACCACTGCTGGTCTGGAAGATGTACATAATCTTGGTGTCAACTATCATGCTGAATTAGCGACTGCAACCAAATTTGATATTGGATATTTTGCGATTGATGGGGGACATTATTCAGGTCAGTATACCCCTGATTCGGGACGTTACACAGCTAACTATGTTCGCTCTGATGATCCAACTCAAACGGATCTGGAAGAAAAGAATATGTGGGTTGGGCGTATTGCACAGGATATTCCACTTGGTGTCGATGGATTAAATACGCAAATCGGTGCTTCTTACTGGATATCAGATATTGACAATAAAATCACAGATGAAACAGGTCGACGTAAGGCATGGGCCGTGTTTGCTAAAGCCAATTATGATCAATTCAATGTGACCTTTACGGGCGGTAAAAATCAGGTCGATAACAAAGATCTAAGACATCCCGAAGCGTCTTTAATGGGTTCTTATGATAGTGAATATCAAGTCGCCAATGATGCTAATTACTACACCATAGATGCGGGTTACACATTTAAGAATATCGGCAAGATTGGTAATATTACCCCTTATATCATGCATAGTCGTTATAACAAAGACATGGATGGAGCAAAGGATTCTACGCGTAATATTTTAGGTGTCAGTATTGACCATAAGCAACTGTCATTGGTGGCTGAATATATTATGGGTAAAAATGATCCGTTTATTGGTGGAACCTCAACGTCTTTGGCACAAGGTGATGATGGTAAATGGAACAAATTACTGAATTTAACTTTGTTCTATTACTTCTAAAAGCGTTTTATAACATTCGGAAACCGAAAATTTTTTTCAGTAATTTTTTGGTATGCCATAATACAAAGAGTTTAGCCATTGCTGAGAAAATGGCTAAATCAGATCAAAAATTACATCATCAATCATTTTGAAATGACAAAAATGGTTGTATCTGTACACAAAGGTGATTTATGCAACTCAATCAAATGCCCCTATTTCACCAGCAAGCCTTCGTTGCTGGACAATGGTGTAATGCCGATAATCAACAAACTTCTGATATTTATAATCCAGCAACACAAGAAATCATTGGCACTGTACCCAATATGGGAAAAGCCGAAGCGCAACGCGCAATTCAGGCCGCAGTTCATGGCTGGGATGCATGGAAAAATAAAACTGCTAAAGATCGCTCTATTATTTTAAAAAAATGGTTTGATCTGATGGTACAGCATGCAGATGAATTGGCATTTATTCTCACCAGTGAACAGGGTAAACCACTTGCTGAGGCGAGAGGGGAAATTCTCTATGCAGCCAGTTTTATTGAATGGTTTGCTGAAGAAGCCAAGCGTGTTTATGGTGATGTTATTCCGAGTCCTTATCCAGATGCGCGGATCATGGTCACTAAACAACCCATTGGCGTGGTTGCTGCAATTACGCCATGGAATTTCCCTGCGGCTATGATTACACGTAAAGTGGGGCCTGCATTGGCAGCAGGTTGTCCATGTATTGTGAAGCCTGCACCTGAAACTCCATTTACTGCTTTGGCATTGGTTGATCTAGCAGTACAGGCGGGGATGCCCGCAGAAATTTTTAGTGTGATTACAGGGGATGCCATCAGCATTGGTGATGCCATTTTTGAAAGTGACGATGTGCGTAAATTTACCTTTACTGGTTCTACACCTGTAGGCAAATTATTGTATCAACGTTCCGCGCAAACCCTAAAAAAGGTTTCTCTGGAATTAGGTGGTAATGCACCATTTATTGTGTTTGATGATGCGGATTTAGACGCTGCAATAGATGGGGCATTAATTGCGAAATATCGAAATGCAGGACAAACCTGTGTTTGTGTCAACCGATTTTTGGTTCAGGCAGGTATCTACGAGAAATTTATAACTGCATTAAAAGAAAAAGTAGCGGCATTTACTATTGGTAATGGCTTGGAGCAGGGCAATGAGATTGGCCCATTGATTAATGAAAATGCAGTGAAAAAAGTTGAGGCACATGTGGCCGATGCGTTAACAAAATCCGCACGTTTGATCACAGGTGGTCAGCGCCATACCGCTGGAGATCTATTTTATCAACCTACGATTATTGCTGATGTTACTTCAGAAATGGATGTTGCCACGCAAGAAACATTTGGCCCTTTAGCTGCGATTTTCAAATTTGACACTGAACAACAAGCGATTGAAATGGCGAATGCAACTGAATTTGGTTTGGCTGCTTATTGTTACACACAAGATTTAGGGCGTGCTTGGCGCATGAGCGAACAACTGGAATACGGTATGGTCGGGATCAATAAAGGTTTAATTTCCAATGAAGTTGCTCCATTTGGTGGGATCAAATCTTCAGGTTTGGGGCGTGAAGGTTCAAAATACGGTATAGAGGATTATCTAGAAATTAAATACACCTTATTTGGAGGCATTTAAATGAACAACGAAAAATTTGAAAAAGGTCTAGCGATTCGCAAGCAAGTGCTGGGTGAGGAATACGTCAATAATTCCATTAACAATGCCGATGACTTTAATTTGCCTTTGCAGGAACTGGTGACGGAATATTGTTGGGGGGCAGTTTGGGGGCGTGAAGAGTTGAGTAAGCCTGAACGCAGTTTGATTAATCTTGCCATGATTTCTGCTCTTAATCGCCCACATGAACTTAAATTGCATGTTAAAGGTGCATTACGTAACGGCGTGCCTAAAGAAAAAATTCGTGAAGTATTATTACAAGTTGCGATTTACTGCGGCGTACCGGCGGCAGTTGATAGCTTTCGTATTGCCAAGGAAGCGATCAAAGAATATGAGCAAGAAAATATCGAATAGCGGGTTATCGTTTGGACCCATGCGATATTTAACTATATATTCAGTATGTGCAATGATATCTATCGTTTCTATGCATGATTGAGTTTGCTATATTTCTTTACCCACAAATAGCCTGAAAGTTTGTGGGTAAAGCTAACTCCATATTCAGATTAAATAGATTTTTAAACTGATTAGCCATCGTGTTTATTACCTATGGCCGCATTTCTATTAAGCCATTCAATATATAAAAATTATTATATTTTATACATCAATATCTTATGTTTATTTGGTCTTACAATATCGCTTTGGCTATTGGGAAATTTATCTTCAGCTTCATCAGTCTATTATTGAATCAAATTTTTAAGATTTCTTGAGACCTATTGAGTAGATCGGTTTAGAAGCCGAGGATTTGTTGCAAATTTTTTAGTGTGAGGCATTTGGATGAATGTTTTATACTTAAGCAAATACTGATGTCGCTTATCTTAGATCCTGATTTGTGCTCCCTCATGGGTTTTACCGACAGCATTGGTATAAGGTGTAATTGCTCGTATAATATTTGCACCCACCAAAAAAATGGGTGCAGATATAGCTTCTTAAACCCATAAGACTAGTCAATGCCCTGTGAAAGTATGACTGAAGATGGAAAAGTGAAAATTGAGTAAAAACCCAGTAATTACAGAATTATTTGATTCATCAAAACGTACTCAAATCTGGGTCGCTCCAATGGCGGGCGTCACTGACCGTCCATTTAGAACGCTATGTAAATACTTTGGCGCTGGCCATGCAGTTAGCGAAATGATGACAGCAGACAAAACGCTGCGAATGACTAAAAAAAGCCTATACCGCGCTAATTTTGATGGAGAACTTGCACCCATTTCGGCACAAATTGCAGGGTCTGACCCTGAGCAGCTTGCTGAAGCGGCCCGTTATCAGGTCGAAAATGGTGCACAAATCGTTGATATTAATATGGGATGCCCCGCTAAGAAAGTCTGTAATAAACTTGCAGGTTCAGCATTATTGCAAGACGAAGATCTGGTGGCCCGTATTTTAGATACCGTGGTGGCCGCAGTCGATGTTCCTGTGACGCTAAAAACACGACTTGGTTTTTTAAATGGTCATGAAAACATTCTAAAAGTTGCTGAACGCGCTGAACAAGCGGGTATTGCAGCATTGGCTTTGCATGGTCGAACTCGTGAAGATATGTATTTAAATACAGCACGTTATGATTTAATTAAAGAAGTAAAAGGGCTTTTAAGCATTCCTGTGATTGCCAATGGCGATATTGATTGCCCAGAAAAGGCTAAATTTGTGCTGGATTATACAGGTGCTGATGCCATTATGATTGGCCGTGCAGCGCAGGGCCGTCCATGGATTTTCCGGGAAATTGCACACTATTTAAAAACAGGTGAACATATGTTTGCCCCTGATATTGCGGAAGTGAAACAGGTGTTGTTAGGTCATTTGAATGAACTCTATCAATTTTATGGAGAATATTCAGGTTGTCGCATTGCACGTAAACATATTGCCTGGTACACCAAAGGCTTACGTTCAAGTAACGAGTTTCGGCAAAATATGTATAAAGTCGAAAGTACACATGAACAGGCTCAGGTGGTTGAAGCCTTTTTTAATCAATTGCTTGATCAAGGACAGTTGATGAGTGATGTACAAGTTGAACATGTGGATTTATTAGCGATTAACTAGGGCTTAGCTTACTCACACATTTCCAAAACCAGTTGATTGATCAAGTCTCTTGCTTCTATTTCACGAATTTGCGCGACATTACTGCCTGCCCAAAATGCCCCAAATCCATGATCGCCCATTTGATTCGCAACCGCATGTAACTGTTTTGCAAGGTCGTAAGTATAGGGGTAGGCAGGTACAGATGGACGTTCAGGATGGTCAATCTGTGTGTGCCAATGATTAATAATGCCGCGTGCAGGTCTGCCAGAAATACTCGACGTAATTTGAGTAAGTGGCTGATTCAAAAGTGCCTGACGATAAGCTGCATTCGCATTTGATGTTTTACATTGCACAAAAGCTGTGCCTAATTGAACAGCCTGTGCGCCCAAATTCATAAGTTGTCTAGCTTGGCGACCATTCATAATACCGCCAGCTGCGATCACAGGCTTTTTACAATGCTGATTAATGAGTTGCACAAGATCAGCCGTTCTCACTGCGCCATCCATATCAGCATTAAATATTCCACGATGCCCACCTGCTTCGATGCCCTGTGCAATAATTATGTCAATTCCCGCAGCTTCAATCGCTTTGGCTTCGGTCAAATTAGTGGCTGAAACTAAAGTTATGATTCCGCTATTTTTTAAGGCTTGTATCTGATGTGTAGATGGAATACCAAAATGAAAGCTGGCTGCTTTAGGTTGAGTTTCTAATATCAGATTTAAAAAATCATCATTATCCAAGAAGCTTGGATAAATACAATCAAGTGCTTGAGGTGGCGTTGCATTAAAACGCTCGAATTCTGGTTTTAGATAGTTGATCCAGCATTGGGCTTCTTGCTCATTTAAAACTTGAGGTTGGTGGCAAAAGAAATTCACCTGAAATGGAGCGTCTGTAAGTGCTTGTGTCTGGAGTATTTGTTCTCTAGCAGAGCTCAAGTTACTTGCTCCTAAACCCAAAGAACCTAATCCACCAGAGTTAGATACTTCGGCTGCGAGTTCAGGGGTGGAGACACCGGCCATGGGTGCTAATAGAATAGGATGTTTAATTTCAAGTTGCTGTAAAATTGACATATTCTCATGAACCCGATGTTTTTTATCACCATAGCCTGAATTGTTGAAAAGATGCAAATAATGTTGGTTATTTAGTTGTTAAATACAGGATGTACAATTGAATTACATTTACCACGACATATCATGTCGTTTTAATCTGGGTAAATATTCAGTCAGACCTATATTTTTTATACTATATTTTGTATAGCTAAACTAAGGTGAGGTCGATACTCATGTCTGATCGTATCCGCGAAAAACTGCAAATTTTAGCTGATGCTGCCAAATATGATGTGTCGTGTTCATCTAGTGGTAGTAATCGGCAAAATAAAGACAAAGGGCTGGGCAATACGGGTTCAGGGATTTGTCATTCCTATACCGAAGATGGTCGCTGCGTTTCTTTACTTAAAATTTTATTCAGTAATGTCTGTATTTTTGATTGTGCTTACTGTGTTTCGCGCCGTTCTAATGACATTCAGCGTGCCGCATTTACGGTACAGGAAGTGGTTGATCTGACCATTAATTTTTATCGACGCAACTATATTGAAGGTTTGTTTTTAAGCTCAGGTATTTTTAAATCCGCTGACCATACCATGGAGCGTATGTTGCAAGTGGTGAAAAAACTACGTCTGGAAGAAAATTTTAATGGTTATATTCATTTAAAAACGATTCCAGGAGCCTCGCCTGAATTGATTACTGAGGCAGGTTTATATGCTGATCGTATGAGTATTAATCTGGAAATGCCTACAGAAGCAGGATTAAAACGTTTTGCCCCCGAAAAGACACATGCTGAAGTGCAAAAAGATTTGGGAATTGTTCGAGATCGTTTGATACAGTTTAAGGATGAACGCAAATTGATTCGTACTGTACCCAAGTTTGTCCCAGCAGGACAAACAACGCAAATGGTGGTCGGTGCAGCCAGCGAAACTGATTATGAGGTGATGATGATGGCGGATCATCATTACAAGGAATTTAAACTCAAACGTGTCTATTATTCGGGTTATATTCCAATCAATGAACAAGAAAAAGCTTTACCTGCCATTGGTTCAGCGCCCCCATTACTGCGTGAAAATCGGTTGTATCAGTCCGACTGGTTAATGCGTTTTTATGATTTTGCTGCCGATGAAATTGTAAATCCACAGCACCCCAATCTCGATTTGGACATTGATCCCAAACTGAGCTGGGCACTTCGTCATCCAGAACAATTTCCTGTCGATTTAAATCAGGCAGATTATAAAATGATTTTGCGTGTCCCTGGTATTGGTGTGAAATCAGCCAAAAAGATTGTACAAGCGCGACGCTTTGGGGCATTACGAATCGATCAATTGAAACGCATGGGCGTGGCTTATAGTCGAGCTCAGCATTTTATTCGTTGTGTTGACACGCCACAATTTCAACGAGATCTACAACCCCATCAAGTTCGCCAGCAAATTTTACAATCAGGACAATCTAAATATACGAAACAGATTTCACCACAATTAGGTTTTGGCTTTTAGCATGATGATTTTTAATGTATTGATGCAATGATCATTTATCAGTTTGATGGGAGTATGACAGGACTCTTAAGTTGTATTTTTAGGGCATTCCAATTTAAAGAGTTTGAGGTGCAATTGGCGCTTGAGCATCAGGCGCAGGATTCGCTTTTTGCAGAAAGTATTGTGGTTTCAAATCATGAGCAGCAAGCGCTGAGGGTGTGGACGGGCTTGAGTCAAAAGCTTTCACCAGAAGGGCTAAAGCGTTTTTATTATACGTTTTTATCTGAACAATTAATTGCGTTTCAGCATTTGTTTAATTTTGCTGTGTATGTATTCCAAAGTTCATTTTCCGTTGAAAAAAATTATGGACATGCTGACGTACTTGCTGTTTCTCAATGGACAAAGCAAGTGGGACGTGAAAAACATCGTATGGAAGCCTTTGTTCGTTTTAAGAAAACACAGGAAGGTTTGTTTATTAGCTTGGTACGTCCAGATTTTAATGTATTACCGTTGATTGAAAGACATTTTAAGGCACGTTATCAGGATCAAAAATGGCTGATTTATGATGAAAAACGCCATTATGGTATTTTTTATGATTTAAACCAAACGCATCAGATTGAACTGGATGCCTCTTATATTGATAGAAATATCAATAATGGTTTTAGTCAGGAGTTTTGTCTGGCATTGGATGAAAACGAAGCTTTGTATGACCAACTGTGGAAAGACTATTTTAAAAGTGTCAATATCGATGCGCGTAACAATATTAAATTGCATATTCAATATGTTCCGAAACGCTATTGGCGTTATATGAATGAAAAAATCCTGTAATTGGTTTAACCGGTTTTGACTTAACGAAAACATTCTCCAAACGATCCTTTCTGCAATAGAATTCTCCATGAAGAGCTTGTTTATAAAAAATACAAGAACCTAGTTTGCAACCCAATATTATAGTCTGACTAAATACTATATGGGGCCGACATGGAACAGTGAGCCAATCCAAGTCGAAAAAGCCATTGCCAAAATACCCCACACTGTAATCCGTAGGCTACCTTTCCAAAGAGAAGTACCAGCAAAATAACTAGATAATGCTCCCATTAAACTCAAGGAAATAATTCCTACAATAAGCACAATTTTTGATACAAGTTGTTCAGGGCTAAACAAGATCGCGAGCATGGGACATAACGCACCCAGTGAAAATGATAACGCTGAGGATAATGCAGCCTGTATAGGTCTGGCAGCAGTTTGTTCGGTTATTCCAATTTCATCACGGGCATGTGCTTCCAAGGCATCTTTTTCAGTAAGCTGAAGGGCGACTTCTTTGGCCAGTTCAGGCGATAACCCACGACGAATGTAAATGATCGTAAGTTCTTCCAATTCTAAATGTGGGTGTTGTTCAAGTAAATTTGCTTCAAACTTTAAATCTGCATGTTCAATATCTTTTTGGGACTGTACTGAAACATATTCACCCGCAGCCATTGAGGTTGCACCTGAAATCAAGCCTGCCAAACAAGCAATAAATAAAGTATGCGTACTTGCACCACTGGCAGCCATCCCCATCACCAGACTAGTGACGGAAATAATGCCATCATTAGCGCCTAAAACAGACGCACGAAGCCAGCCAGTACGTTGAATAAAATGGGGTTCATCATGATGGGAATACGACATAAATCGCCTAAAAGTATACTTTTATATTTTGCCAACAAGCATGCTGAATTGACAGGAAAAAAGCAAGAAAATCATTGAGCGCCTTGTATATTTAATAGTGAGAAACGTAGAGTCGAGTGATGGGATTCAGATTAAAATACTTCATTTTCAAAAAATGATTTTTAGTGATTTTAAAGTTTAGCTATTTTTTAGATGTTTATTTAAAGATCAATATTGCTGCATAATTCTTGTAGTCCCATTTATTAACTTGAATGCATTTTAAATAAGTTAAATCTTTTACCTTTAAAAACTTGTTTTTACAATAAACTCGTATTCCAACAACATAAATTAAAAAAAATGCAGTCTTTTCGTTTTAGAGTAGATAGAGCTTTTTATAACAATATTACAGGAATAATTATGTCTCTCGAAAAAGTAGTCTATCGTGCCAAAGCTAAGGCAACAGGTGGTCGAGATGGTCAAGTGGTTTCTTCAGACGGTGTTCTCAATGTAAAGCTCGGCGTTCCCAAAGAGATGGGTGGAGCAGGGGGTGCAGTAACCAATCCAGAGCAACTCTTTGCGGGTGGTTATTCTGCTTGTTTTCTAGGCGCGTTAAAGTTCGTTGCTCATCGCGATAAAATAACGATTCCAGCAGATGCTTATATCGAAGGTGAAGTGGGCATCGGACCTATTCCTACAGGTTTCGGCATTGAAGCTAAATTGAATATTCATTTAGAAGGAATGGATGAAGAAGAGGCAAAAAAACTGGTGGATGCAGCACATATTGTATGCCCGTATTCAAACGCGACGCGTGGAAATATTGATGTTGATCTAAATGTTATTGTCTAGTCAGACTATATATTTTGATTAGAATCACAATTTGTTGCTTGGCAATGGTTATTCATACACACATAAACAATTAAAAATAAAATATTTAATAGATAGATAGATCGGCTAAATATAAATATTAATTATTCTAATGATTAGGCGTTCCTAATTCAGATTGGGGATGCTACAAAACACAAAATCAGTAACTCTTAAACTTAATAATAAAGAAAGTGAGAGGTTAAAATAATGGAATGGCTACAAAGTGTATTAAAACATAGTCCAGAGATACTCCTATTTCTATCTCTCGCGATTGGATTCTGGATTGGCAAATTCCAGATAGGAAAATTCCAGCTGGGTGGCGTTGCAGGCTCTTTGCTGGTTGCAGTGGTGCTGAGCCTAGTCGGTGTATCTGTTGATAATGGTGTAAAATCTATCCTTTTCGCATTATTTATATATGCAGTCGGTTTTGAAAGCGGTCCACAATTTTTCAAATCACTAGGTCTGGAATCTATTAAGGAAATACTACTGGCAGGGTTCATGGCAATCTGCGGATTAGTCACTGTTCTGATCATGGCCAAAATTTTCCATTTAGATAAAGGTTTGGCCGCTGGTCTGGCTGCAGGTGGCATGACTCAATCAGCAATTATTGGTACAGCCGGTGATGCATTATCTCGACTTGATTTACCTGTAGATGAAATTTCCCGATTACAAGCAAATGTGGCCATCGGTTATGCGGTAACTTACATTTTTGGCTCACTAGGGGCAATTATTGTTTGTTCTAATATTTTGCCTAAATTTATGGGTAAAGAAATTCGCGATGACGCAATCAAAGCTCAGTCCGAGTTGCTTAAAGGAGCGATTGAATTAGCTCCTGGTCAGGAAATGGCGATGCCAGAGATTGTGGGTCGTATTTATAAAGTAGAACACGCTTCGGGTAAATCCATTGCTTCTCTTGAGGCTGAGGCTGGAAGTATTACGATTGAAAAGCTAAAACGTAAAGATCAATTAATTGATGCTAGCCCAGAAACTGTTCTTCAGATAGATGATATCGTATTGGTTGTAGGTCGTCGTCCGGCGGTTGTGGCTATGTCAACTGAGATTGGTTCAGAACTTCAGTCATCGACGGGTATGGAAATGGTGATGGATACGACTGATATCATCCTGAAGCATTCTAAATATATCAATCGTACTCTGGCCGACTTAAAGGCAAATACACCACCTTATCTTAAACACGGCATTTATATTATTTCGATTAAGCGAAATGGTGAAAAAATTGTATTAACTGACGATGTCATTTTTCAACGTGGCGATATTGTAACCGTGTACGGTACTCAAAGTGATCTTGCGCGAGTGATTAAAGAAGCAGGTCAGGCTTTACCAGAAAGTCTGAAAACCGATTGGGTTTTTCACGGCGCTGGTATTGCAGTAGGTTTAATCATTGGATTAATCGTGGTTCGTCTTGGTGGTATTCCATTGACATTGGGTGCAGGCGGCGGCGCTTTGCTTTCAGGTCTGGCTTTTGGTTGGTTGCGTAGTCGAAATGAGTTACATGGAAATATGCCACTTGCAGCTTCTCAACTTCTTCGTGATTTAGGCTTGGCAGGTTTTGTTGCGGCTGTCGGTTTGCAATCTGGCTTACAAGCAATTCAAACCATTAAAGAAAGTGGTTTATCTTTGTTCCTGATCGGTGTCGTAGTCACGATAGTCCCTCTCATACTAACGATGCTGTTTGGACGTTACATTCTTAAATATAACAATGTCGCAGTATTTGCTGGTGCGCTTTCAGGTGCTCGTAGTGCCAATCCTGCGTTTGGTGAGGTTTTGGATAAAGCCGGTAACTCAATTCCAACCGTTCCCTTTGCGATTACATATGCCTTAGCCAATGTATTTTTAACGTTATTAGGGCCTTTGATTGTGGGACTGGCGTAGAAATTAATTCATCAATTTTCTAATTTACAATAAATAAGGAGTTTGCTCTCATGGCAAATATCGACTATTCAAAATATGCAAAACTCAGTCCATTTGAATTAAAAGATGAATTGATCTCTTTAGCACAAAGTAAAACAGATCGCATGATGCTCAATGCGGGTCGCGGAAATCCCAACTTTTTAGCGACCATTCCACGTCGTGCTTTTTTTCAGTTAGGTTTGTTTTCTGCCACTGAATCTGAGTTTTCTTTTTCTTATATGCCAGAAGGGTTAGGCGGTTTTCCTCGTCCAGAGGGATTACAACAACGCTTTGATCATTTCGTGCTTGAAAATCGTGATAAGCCAGGCGTGGTTTTCTTAGGAAAAGCCGTTTCCTATGTGCGTGATCAGTTAGGTTTAGATCCTGATAAATTTTTGCTGGAAATGGTAGAGGGAATTTTAGGTTGTAATTATCCTGTTCCAGATCGTATGTTGCGTATCAGTGAGTCTATCGTAAAGGAATATATCCTGCGTGAAATGGGCGTTAAAGGAATGCCAAAAGAATCACTGGATCTTTTTGCAGTGGAGGGCGGAACTGCTGCAATGGCGTATATTTTTAATTCTTTAAAAGAAAATAAGCTCATCGATTATGGCGACAAAATTGCCATTGGTGTACCTGTTTTTACGCCTTATCTTGAAATTCCTGAATTGAATGACTACCAATTGGAAGAAGTGTTGATTCATGCTGATCCGAATATGGGATGGCAATACCCTGAATCAGAGCTGCGTAAGCTTGAAGATCCAGCAATTAAAGCCTTTTTCTTGGTCAATCCAAGTAATCCACCTTCCGTGAAAATGAGTGATGAAGGTTTAGCTATTCTGGCAGATATTGTAAAAAAACGTCCTGATTTAATTCTTTTGACAGATGACGTGTACGGTACATTTGCGGATAATTTCAAATCTTTATTTGCTGTTTGTCCTGAAAATACCATTTTAGTGTATTCATACTCCAAGTATTTTGGTGCAACAGGTTGGCGCTTGGGGGTTATTGCAACAGCGAAAGAAAATATTCTCGATAAAAAAATTGCAGCTTTATCGAAAAAAGATAAGGCTGACTTGGAAAAACGTTATGGATCATTGACCACCGATCCTGCCAGCATCAAATTTATTGATCGTTTAGTTGCGGACAGTCGTAATGTTGCCTTGAATCACACTGCAGGTCTTTCAACGCCACAGCAAGTTCAAATGGTGTTATTTTCACTGTTTAACATGATGGACTCTCGTCAAAACTACAAAAAAGCAGTCAAATCTGTGGTTCGTGAACGTGATGCTGCTTTATATCGTCAATTGGGTGTGGATGTCCCACAAGATCCAAATGCGGTAGATTATTACACCTTGGTCAATCTGGAAAATACTTCACGTCAACTTTATGGTGATGATTTCGCGGATTGGGTCATGAAAACCAAAAACCCGACCGAATTGTTATTCCGTGTCGCAGATGAAACGGGTGTGGTGTTATTGCCAGGTTCTGGTTTTGGTGTTCAACATCCATCTGCACGTGCATCTTTGGCAAACTTAAATGAATTCCAATATGCTGCGATTGGTGACTCACTACGCCGTTTTGCAGAAGAGTCCTATCAGGAATATTTAAAAACGCGCAAGAAAAAATAAGCGACTATAAAAATACGTCCTGTCCCTGATATATGAAAATGTATCAGGGTTTTTATTTTTTAATGCATCAGGAATGCTTTAATTTATTTGATATTTCACAAAGCAAGTGTATTTTTAAGGAAGATCTGACTATAAAGTTCTCAACTGTAGAACAATAAACGATGATTTTTGGTGTAAAAATTATTAGCATCTTGAAGTTTAACGATAGAACAACAACATCGAAAAGGAAGTAAAAATGCTAGCTTATGATGCTGATCTGGAATTATTTCGCGATAATTTTAAACGTTATATGAATGAGCAGATTGCTCCGCATTATGATCAATGGGAGCGTGAAGGTATCATGCCGCGTTCAGTATGGTCATCGCTGGGTGAAAATGGTTTTTTATGTGTCGATGTACCTGAAGCTTATGGTGGCTATGGCGTACCTACACACTACTCTTTAATGTTGGTTGAAGAATCTGCCCGTGCAGGTTACGGAGCTTTATCAACAGCAATTTCATGTCATTCAGAAATTGCTGCGCCTTATATTCTGCACATTGCCAATGAAGAACAAAAGCAATATTGGCTGCCTAAAATGGTGAGTGGTGAAGTGGTTGGTGCGATTGGTATGACGGAACCAGGAGCTGGTTCTGATTTACAAGCGATGCGTACCAGTGCGATTTTGCAAGATGATCATTATATTCTCAATGGTTCTAAAACGTTTATCTCAAACGGTCAACATGCAGACTTGGTTGTACTTGCAGTCAAAACAGATCCGCAGGCACGTGCTAAAGGTGTATCTCTGTTACTCGTCGATACTCATCTGGACGGTTTTAAAAAAGGCACGAATCTCGATAAAATCGGGCTGCACTCACAGGATACCTCTGAACTTTTCTTTGACAATGTCAACGTTCCAAAAGATCAGTTATTAGGGCAGCCTGGACAAGGTTTTGCTTATCTGATGCAGGAATTACCACGTGAACGAACTGCCATTGCAGCTACAGCTTTAGGTGCAATTCGTGGTGCGATTGATGTCACCATCAAATATGTTAAAGAGCGTCAGGCTTTTGGTCAGCCCATTGCAAATTTTCAAAATACACGTTTTGTTTTGGCGCAGGCAAAAATTGATGAGCTAGCAACAGCAGCCTTTTATAATCAAAACCTTGCTTTGTATCAAGACGCAAAACTGGATGTAGAGACGGCAGCAGCTCTGAAAAGCTTTAGTACCGATATGCAAATGAAAGTTGCTGACAATTTACTGCAACTGTTTGGTGGTTATGGTTATATGACTGAATATCCAATTTCACGTTTCTTTGTTGATGCTCGTATTCAACGTATTTATGGGGGAACCAATGAAATTATGAAAGAAATTGTAGCGCGTGGCATTATTGGAAAAGCATAAAAGTCATGTAAAAATATTAAAAAACGGTAGATCATCATCTACCGTTTTTTTGTAATAAGTACTATAACCGCAATACTTTCAAAGTCTCATCGACAAATTGGGGAAATAACTCTGGACTACGTGAAGAGATATATAAGTTATTATCATTGACTACATCTTGATCCAGACAAACCGCGCCTGCATTTTCCAGCTCATCTAAAATGGTTTGAATCGCACAAATACGTCGTCCTTTAACCACTCCGGCATGCATTAATAGTTGTGGTGCATAACAGCAAATAAAAATGGGTTTTTGTAGATTGGCAAAGCGTCTTACAAAAAAAACAAAACGTTCATCATTTCTCAGGGCTTCTGGGGATTCACCGCCCGGAATAAGCAGCGCATCAAAATGATGAACATTACTATCATCGATTCCTAAATCAATAGTTGTTGAGGTTTTACGTTGAATGCCATAAACAATATTACCTTCATGATGTTCAATATTAATAACTCGATGACCGGCAGCACGATAAGCATGGACGGTTTCACAATATTCAAGATCTTCAAAATCATGAGTGACTAAAGCGGCAATTGTTTTTGACATTTTTATTCTCCCTTTTTTTCAGGAAGGTTTTTATAGGAACTTAATACAATACGGCTTGAATGAAAAAACAACATTGACGCTTTGTATTTAAAGCGTCATGAATTGTAATTCTAAAATAAAAAGTAAGGATAATGAATGACTTAATTTTCATTAAATAATTTGTTGCAATTTTCAGAGCTATTACAGGCAGCAAATAAAATGGCTTTAGGTAGGCTTGCATACATATTGGTAATGTGTTGCTCAGCTGGATGCTTAAAATGCCAATATTTAAGTTGGTCTGATTTTAAAGCTTCAAAATCTTCAAAGAAATTGGAACTGGTATTGGCAGGCTGAGAACCTCTCGGCGGGCGTCCACGTCCTTCTGCTGTGCCTACGGTTGTCATCACTAAAATCGGTGTTTTAAAATCAGTCTTTTTTTGCTTGAATTGTTGCAGTTCTTTGGTTAACACACTTTGATCAAACCATAAAGAGGGACTAGCTGCAATATAACGATTAAAGCTTTGCGGGTGCTTGAAAAAGGTATCGAGCGTAAACAATCCACCAAATGAATGACCAAATAAAGTTTGTTGTTGAGTATTAATCTGAATACCTTGCTGGATTCGGGGTTTCAATTCATTTTGGATGAATTTTAAAAAATTATCTGCACCACCGTATTGGTATCGTTCATCCTTTTGGGGATCACTTTTAGGTAAGGGAGTATAGTCAAGCGCACGTTGCTGACCAGAGAACTGGGTTTCACTCGGATAGCCAATCGTTACAATCACCACTGGATCAAGTCCCATTTTTTCAGAACCACCGCCAAGCGACTGGGCAATGCTACTGGCACTATTAAATACTGCATTACCATCCAGCATATATAGAACTGGATATCCTGTTTTAGGAGCTGGTGTATAAGGAATATAAACCTGAATAAAATATTCGTTTGGCGTATATTTTGACTTCATTGTGAATTGCTGAGTTGTACCTTTACGCTGTAAGTCCAAACGCGGGCCTTCAGATTGAGAGGTTTTGGGAGCAATTGTGGCGCTGGTTTGTGAATAAGACACTGAGCTTACCCCCCAAAGTGATAGGCTAAGCAAGGTACAAACGAAAGGTTTTAGCATAATAGATCATTAAATGAGATTGATTCTTAATAATTTGTATTAAAGCATAAAAAAGAAAGATGTGAAGGTAAAAATAGGATTTTATCGATTTGACTGATCCTGATGCTATAGCAAACATGACAAGTCTTGATATACTGTCGAAAACCATTTGCAGGGGCTGCATTCCAATGATCCATGATGATCAGAACTCGTCAACTTCTCTCGATTTACAACAAATTCGCAATGATATTGATTCTGTAGATCAGCAGATTCAGGAACTCATTAATCGTCGTGCTAGTCTGGCTGAAGCTGTCGCTAAAGCAAAATTTGCTGCCGAAGAGAATCCGTTGTTTTATCGACCAGAACGTGAGGCACAAGTTCTGCGCAAAGTCATGGAACGCAATAAAGGGCCCTTATCCGACACTACAATGGCACGTTTATTTCGTGAAATTATGTCGGCTTGTCTGGCATTGGAAGCACCACAAAGTATTGCATTTTTAGGTCCAGAAGGGACTTTTACCCAGTCTGCAGTACTCAAACATTTTGGTAAAGATGCGATCGTGCGTCCATTACCGACGATTGATGAAGTATTTCGTGAAGTTGAAGCGGGTAGTGCGCATTATGGTGTGGTTCCTGTTGAAAATTCATCTGAAGGAATTGTCAACCATACCTTGGACTGTTTTAAAACGTCACAGCTTAATGTGATAGGTGAAGTGGAACTCCGCATTCATCACCAATTTCTAGTTTCCGAAAATACACGCAAAGACAGCATTAAACAAATTTATGCACATCAACAAACATTGGCTCAATGCCGCCAGTGGCTAGACGCACATTATCCGGGTGTTGAACGTGTGGCATTAAACTCAAATGCTGAAGCTGCGCGCCGTATTCGTAACGAATGGCATTCTGCCGCGATTGCTTCTGACATTGCAGCTTCACTTTATAATCTCGAAATTTTACATAGCAATATTGAAGATAATCCAGAAAATACTACGCGTTTTCTGGTAATTGGCCGTGAAAAAATTCCGCAAAGTGGCAATGATAAAACCTCACTTTTAATTTCTGCCCATGACCGAGCTGGTGCATTACTCGATATTCTGGCGCCATTTGCCAAACATGGCATTAGTTTAACCAGTATTGAAACACGTCCAGCTTTACCTGAAAAATGGGCCTATGTATTTTTTATCGATTTGGAAGGGCATATTGATCAGGAAAATGTTGCGGCAGCTTTAAACGACATACGCCCAACAGTCAAAGAGTTACGTGTATTGGGTTCTTATCCAGCAGCTGTATTATAATTTTGTCATTACAAAGTAATGACGTTATTCTTTTAAATATTGCTCTACGGGATAAGATAAACACATGATGCCTGAACCTTTATTTCATAAAGTCGCATTTATCGGACTGGGTCTGATTGGTTCGAGTCTGGCACGAGTCATACAGGCTGAACATTTAGCCACGTCAGTCGTGGCTGCAACTCGTTCCAAAAAAACTCTGGAAGATGCCAAAGCGCTGGGTTTGATTGATACGGGTTATGAAAGTCCTGTTGAGGCAGTGCAAGATGCAGATTTAGTTATATTGGCTTTGCCTGTTCGCGCGACGCAAAAAATTCTTGAACAGATCAGACCTTACTTAAATGAGCATGCAATTTTAACGGATGTGGGAAGTACCAAAGGGAATGTGGTTGCCGCAGCTAAAGCCGTTTATGGCGAGTATTTACCAGCAGGTTTTGTGCCGGGACATCCTATTGCAGGAAGTGAACATACGGGTGTCCACGCAGGTAAAGTAGATTTATTTGCTCACCATAAAGTGATTTTAACGCCGCTTCCAAGCAGTGCAGATTGGGCAGTTGAAAAATTAGTCCAGCTTTGGTCTGCTGCCAAGGCCGAAGTGATTTGTATGGATGTGGAAAAGCACGACGAGGTTTTGGCACACACTAGTCATTTACCACATTTAATGGCCTTTAATCTGGTTGAGCAATTGGCGAATCGTGAAGATAATCTCGACATTTTTCGTTATGCGGCAGGTGGTTTTCGTGATTTCTCTCGGATAGCCGCAAGTGATCCGCAAATGTGGCATGATATCTTCTTTGCCAATAAAACGGCAATCCTTAAAGCAGTTGATGGTTTTGAACAACAGCTTGCTGAGCTTCGACAACTGATCGAAGATGAAGACTCGCATGCGCTCATGGGGCTGCTTGGGCATGCTCAGGCTGCACGTCAACATTTTAATCATATGTTAGCTCAGAAACCCTTCATGGAGAAAAATAAGGTGACACAGCAATTTAGTATTCTACCGGGAAAAAAATCATTTCAAGGTAAATTTACCGTACCGGGTGACAAATCTGTGTCACATCGTTCCATTATGTTTGGTGCGATTGCAGAAGGAACTACGCACGTAACGGGCTTCCTTGAAGGTGAAGATGCTCTGGCGACTTTACAGGCGTTTCGTGATATGGGCGTTAGTATTGAAGGACCTAAAAATGGTGAAGTCACTATTCACGGGGTAGGCATGCAGGGCTTAAAAGCTCCTGTGGGCGCCTTATATATGGGTAACTCAGGCACCAGTATGCGTTTGTTGTCTGGAATGTTGTCGGCACAAAAGTTTGATTCGGTGATGACTGGCGATGCTTCACTTTCAAAGCGTCCAATGGAACGTATTGCCAAGCCACTTCGCTTAATGGGTGCTCAGATTCAGACTACAGGTGAAAAAGGAACGCCACCTGTGAGTATTACGGGGGCTCAAAAGTTAAAAGGTATTCATTATGATTTACCGATGGCTTCTGCCCAAGTCAAATCAGGTATTTTGTTGGCAGGATTATGGGCTGAAGGTGAAACTTCAGTGACTGAACCTGAACCAACGCGTGATCATACCGAGCGTATGCTGCGTGCCTTTGGTTATGAAGTGAAAACTGAAGGTAATAGGATTTCACTGGATGGCGGTGGTAAATTAATGGGGACGGATATTCAGGTTCCATCTGATATTTCATCTGCCGCATTTTTCATGGTTGGTGCTGCAATTACTGAAGGTTCAGACGTGACTTTAGAGGCAGTGGGGATTAACCCAACTCGTACGGGTGTAATTGAGATTTTAAAACAGATGGGTGCCGACCTGACTGTGGAAAATGAACGTATTGCTGGCGGTGAACCGATTGCAGATATTCGTATTCGTGGTACACGTACATTGAAAGGTATTCATATGCCTGAAGACCAAGTACCACTTGCCATTGATGAGTTTCCTGCATTATTTATTGCGGCGGCATGTGCGGAAGGTCAAACTATTTTAACTGGTGCGGCAGAATTACGTGTTAAAGAGTCAGATCGTATTCAGGTGATGGCAGATGGCTTGAAAATTATGGGAATCGATTGCAGGCCAACCGATGATGGTATTGTCATCGAAGGCAAAGGAAAATCAGGCGATTGGTCATTTATTTTTACTGGCGGTGAAATTGAATCGCATCATGACCATCGTATTGCCATGAGTTTTAGCATGGCAGGTTTACGTGCCTCTCAAGAAATTAAAATCTTGGGTACCGAAACTGTTGCAACGAGTTTCCCGACCTTTACTGAATTGGCTAATCGTGCGGGCTTAACCATTCAAGTCAGCCAATAATTTAAAAAGCATCCTCAGCTATACTGCTTAACATAAAAGCGACACAGCAGCAAAGTTTCGGCTTGGCTGCTGTTTGTTTATTGATTTATGCTAAATAGCAGTCATAACTATAAATGCAGGGTGCAGCATGAGAAAACTACAATTTATTGCGAATTGTCCTAATCACTATGATGGACATGAGGTCAATGAATGCCGTATTACTCAGGAATATGTGGCCGCACTTTTATTTAAGCAACTTGGTGAGTATGGTTTTGATGCGCAGCACATTGCGCATGAACATCAAAAAGTTGAAGTCAATATTGAAAACCATCAACTTCCTTTATCAGTAACTTGTACGCAAAAAAACAAGGATGGACAGTTGATGTGTGAGATCACTGCAAATCCAAGAGCAGAACAAGATTGGTTTGAAAAAATAGAAACTCAGAGTGTAATACGTCAATTGGCACAGGCAGTTGAAAATAGCTTAAAGTCAGATCAGACTTTTACAGCTTTTGAATGGAAAAATTAATACCACAATAAATGCTATTCGCCTGACAAACAGAGGTGTATATTTTCATGTATCTATAGATGTTTTAGAGTTATAACTACATGCAACCTTTCGATTTTTCTCAGCTTTCTCCGCCATTGGTTTGGAAACATTTTCAGACGTTATGCAATATTCCGCGACCCTCTAAACAAGAACAAAAACTGCGTGATCATCTTCAAACATGGGCAAAACAACGTGGTTTGGAAACTTATATTGATCAGATAGGTAATCTCATTATTCGTAAATCTGCGACTCAAGGCAAAGAGCAGGTCACTGGTGTTGTTTTGCAGGGACATCTGGACATGGTGACGCAGGCCAATTCAGGTACTATCCATGATTTTAATAAAGATCCAATTCAACCTGTGCTGGAACAGGGCTGGTTGATTGCTAAAGATACAACACTAGGCGCTGATAATGGTATTGGTGTGGCTTTGGCCTTAGCTGTTCTGGAATCTGATGATATTTCACATGGTCCAATTGAAGTTCTGCTCACTATAGATGAAGAAGCAGGCATGAGCGGTGCTCGTTTATTGGAAAGTGGTATTTTAAAAAGTAAATGGTTATTTAATATTGATACCGAAGAGTGGGGGGAGCTCTATTTAGGTTGTGCAGGTAGTCAGGATGTTGAAGCTCAACAGAAATTGACTTATATCGCAACACCTCGATCTGGACTGAAAACGATTGAAATTTCGGTTTCTGGCCTCAAAGGTGGGCATTCTGGAGTAGACATTCATCTGGGACGAGGCAATGCCAATGTCATTCTCATTCAATTGTTACATCAGCATTTATTTGAGTTAGGTGGGTATCTGGTTGAGTTTAGTGGCGGAAGTGCACGGAATGCCATTCCGCGTGAAGCAACTGCTTCGATCGTGATTGATGAAAGTCAAATAGAAACCTTACAAAACTATGTGCAAGGTTATGAAAAACAATATTTGGAAAAATTAAAAGGAATTGATGATCTTCTAAAAATTAAAATGGAACTTAAAGATCAATCCGTAACGGAAGTGATTCATCCCCAGCAACAAACTTCGTGGTTAAGTGCTTTAGCGACGTGTCCTTATGGCGTGGCAAAAATGAGCGAAGTATTGGAAAATGTGGTTGAAACTTCAAATAATATTGGAGTGATTCAACTCAATCAACAACACGCCAAAGCCTTAATTATGGTGCGCTCAATGTTGAATAGCGAAGCGACTCGTTTTTCTGAAGAGATTGCAGCGCATTTTAGCAAATTAGGTATAACATCTGAGCTTGCACCTTTAGTATCGGGGTGGACACCTAATCCTGAATCTGCGGCTTTAAAATGTTTACAGCAAGCTTATCGGACTACTTTTAATATTGAGCCACATTTAAAAGTGATTCATGCGGGTTTGGAATGTGGCATCATTGCTGAACATTATCCTGACTTACAAATGGTGTCATTTGGCCCTGATATTCAAGGAGCGCATGCGCCAGGTGAACGAGTCAAAGTCGATACTGTAGAAAAGTGCTGGAAATTATTGGTCGCTGCTTTGGAAAGTGTAAAATAGAAAATGAAAGAATACGATTCTGGATTGAGACAATTCATTTTTGATCCAGAGTCATTTCATTATGATCATCTAGATTTTTTGCGAAAATTGATATTTAGATAAACGATAATCACAAACAAAATCCCAAATTAGCTTTCATATTGAAAGTGTTATAGTCTAACGTATTATTCATTTATACGTTTATTGAGGTTTTTATGCTTTCAGTCATTTCTCCAGCCAAGACTTTAGACTACGAAACTACATTACCAACAGATAAACATACTTTACCAAGATTATTGGATCAATCCGAGCAATTGATTGAGGTTTGCCGTGAATTATCAGCTTCACAAATTGCCAGTCTAATGAGTGTCAGTGAAAAGATCGCGAATCTGAATACAGATCGTTTTCGTGATTGGACACCTGATTTATCGCTTGCAAATGCACGACAAGCCATTTATGCCTTTAAGGGTGATGTATATACAGGTCTGGATGCATACAGTCTAAAGCAGGCAGACATTGAATTTGCCCAGACTCATTTGCGCATGTTATCTGGCTTATATGGGCTGTTGCGTCCACTCGATTTGATGATGCCGTATCGTTTGGAAATGGGAACTAAATTGCAAAATTTACGTGGACATAATCTGTATGAATTTTGGGCTAATCAAATTACTCAATTAATTATCAAGGATCTTGAACATACCAAAACAGATATTCTGGTTAACATCGCTTCCGATGAATACTATAAATCGGTCAATGAAAAATTAATTGATGCACAAATTATTAAGCCAGTTTTTCTAGATCAGAAAAATGGTAAATATAAAGTCATCAGTTTTTATGCGAAAAAAGCTAGAGGTTTAATGGCACGATTTATTATTGAAAATAAATTAGAAAAAGCTCAGGATTTGAAAGCATTTAATAGTGACGGTTATTATTTTGATGCTGATAATTCCACTGAGCTTGAACTGGTGTTCAAACGCGATGAACAAGCTTAATCGTTAATGATAAAAGGAGTGGGTGATGTGGGATGAGATACTTCATCGCTCATGGTGGCGTTTAGAGCAAACTTATCATTTTAATACTAGTCAGAATCGTCTGGGCTTATTAAAAAAGGCTTATTCCGAACCACAGCGTGCCTATCATACCTTACAGCATTTAAGTGAGTGTTTGCTTAATTTGGAACAAGTGCAGAGTTCGCTTGATGATCCATTTGCGGTTGAATTAGCCCTGTGGTTTCATGACGCTGTTTATGATCCTCAAGCTTCAGATAATGAAACGTGCAGTTCGCAATTATTTCGAGATTCATTAAAAAGTGATTTAGCTCCAGAACTTTTAGTCAAAATCTCTCAATGGATTATCGCGACCAAGCAACATCTTCCCAGTGATGATCATGATTTAAATATGTTATTAGATATTGATTTAGCAATTCTGGGAGCAAAGCCTGAACGGTTCATTGAATATGAACAATAGGTTCAAGATGAATATCGCTGAGTTAAACCAGAAATTTACCGAGTCAAACGTAAGCAGGTTTTAGACTATTTTTATGGCCAACAGCCTTTATATCAAACTCATTTCTTTCAACAAAATTTTGAAAAACAGGCAAAAGAAAATCTTAAATTTGCTTTGAAATAAAAAAGTCCTCCATAACACGGAGGACTTTTTTAATTTTACTCAATTAATTTTTTGCATCTTGTTTGACATCTTTTGCTGTGTTTTCAACAGAAGTAGCAGCATCGTGAGCAGCTTCACGTGTTGCAGCTTCTGCTTTATCAGCAGCGTGTTCTGTTGAAGCCGCAGCGTGATCGGCAGCAGCGTCAATTTTTGCAACTGCATTGTCAGTAGCAGCATCAATTTTTGCAGCAGCGTCAGAAGTCGCATGTTCAACATCATGGCTAGCTTGAGTTGCTGCATTTTCAAGATGTTCGCCTGTAGTTGCCCCAGTTTCTGGTGCTTTTTGTTTATTACAGCCGACAAGGGCAACAGTTGCAGCAAGACCAATAATCATCGCTAACTTATTCATTGTGTATTTCCTTTTTAATTGTGGCATCCAGAAAAGTTTGGATTGTTAAATTGTAAGCGTAATAACTTTGTGATAACGATTTTTATTTGTAAACAAAATGTTAAAAAATGCAATAAAAAAAAAGGCTTATCCTTCGAGGAGGGATAGGCCTATAAACCAGATCAGGTTTTAAAAAGAAGTTGCTTTAACCATTCCGGATAAGATAATCAAACGCAGAGAGAGAAGCCTTTGCACCTTCACCCTAAGCGTGGAACGAGAAAAATCCATAAAAAGTCCGATCTGGTAGGATTGGACTGATTATAATTAGATAAGTAATTGATTTGAATAAAATTAATAAAATAATTTCGCATAAGGCGTATTATGTTAATTATATAGTTCATTAAGAGTTTTATTCTTCTTTATCTAAATAAATAAATCCTAAGTCAATTTTTTTATAATGCCTAAAATCTTTCTTATCGACAGGTATTCTTTTATATTTTTCTTCAGAATAATCAACGTCTTTTACTTTAAATCCATCAATGCTAATGTAAATTAGTGAAGGTATTTTGTAATAGTTATTCATATCAGGGCGAAAAAAATAATATTTTTTTATAATTGGCTTTAATGTAAAACTACCATCGCTGTTTAAAGCTATATTAGGAGCATTATTAGGAGTCAAACCATTAAACCCAATTAAACCTTTTTTTCCACTGAGAGGTTTATTTGTAATACTACTATAAATATATCCTGTTACTTCTGGTGTGACATAAATTTCTTTTTGTACACAAGAGGTTAGAAAAAATGTAATTAAAAAAATCAATATAATGCTAGCTTTCTTATTCATTTTTTTGAAATTCCTGAAATAATTAGTAACCCAGTCACGTCCTTTTTATTTGCAACCATATTTTTATCCCAGTTCGGAATTCCTGTTAAATTTCCTTCAGCATACTTCATTAGATCTATCTCTCCTGAAGTTGGATAACTAGTTCCTGATTTAGGAACTTGCCAAACTTCTGATGAACCATGATGCGTTATAGAATCCATAACACCACCATAAGCTTCTACAATTGCATGGCCAGTTTCGTGAGCAATAGTCTCTTTAAATGACTTATCAGAAACTGCTTCTGGATAGAACCCCCATGTTGTTCTATCAAAATGTAAATATCCAGTCATGTAAGCAGTTTTCCTTGAAAGAATGGAATTTGAACTTCTAAACATAGGATCATTTGGGTCAACATTAGTTATGTATGTTAGCTTCATTTCTGGCATTGCATTTGTTTTTGAATTTATTATTTTTATAAAAACTTCATAGTCTTTACCGTTTAAAAAATATTTTTGCCCGTAGGATGTGTTTGATTTCTACTCCAATAATAATTAATACCATCTAGTGATAATTGTAGAAGTTGAGAAAAGTTTTTAGTTTGTACTGAATATGGTTGGACTGTACGCTTTTTAATTTCTGTAACAGGAACTAATTGACCATTATAAAGACCTTTGGCTCCTCCATCTAGAAGATTTACTCTAAGATTAATATTAATTTTTAAAGTCTTTCTATTAATATTTACATCCATCCAATCTTTATTAAAATACTTAAAATTAAAAGTCTTTTCATCTAGAGCTATAGCGTTTCTACCATTAATACCCTGAACTCTGAATATAACACCGTTTGTACCTGTCATGAATTTACTATCATATATATCCTGAATAAAACCATCCCATTCTATTTTAAAGTCTTTACTCCCCACGAGGGCTTGGTTGATTCTTTTAACTTGTATAAATTTTCCATCTTTTTAAACTTCTAAAATAATTGCTTCAAATATTGCATTAACAGTTGAACCTTGAAAAGTAAGAATTCCATTACTAAGAGAACCATTTGACTTAGGGATACCTAAAGGGACAAATGGCTTAACCATTACCTCTTTTAAAATAATTTCATTTTTCTTTATTGAATCATCTATAAAATGGTTATTTTGTGGATGATTATTAATCGGCTGAAAACCAGAAGCCATAGTCTGTCGGATTCGACTACCACTATTGCCAACCACATGACTCTGCTGAGGTTGAATTGTAGCCCCACAAGTTAACTTATCTCCTGCATAAGCAACTGCTTTACCATCCATGATGATGTGATCATGGCTTTTGATAACTTCTGACCAACATTTACATTTAGGGCAAAAATGCCCATCTCCAGCACGTACAAATAAATTCCCTTGTTGTGAACTTCTTACTTGGGTTGAAGGAATAAATCCACCGTGATCAGTTGGTGCATTATGAATCGCAAAACCCTTAGCCATGATTAATACCTTCTTGTTTTACTAAAAAACCTTCAGGAGCTTTATCACCTTTAAAAATATTAATGGCTACGGATTTATTAGGGCTATCTATAATCTCATCCCCATTTTCTAAATGACTGCCAACGAATGCAGCTGACTTCCCCTCTACAATACAAGCAACAATTCCAGCGCCTGAATTAATTTTAATGGCAAGGTAATAAATCGTTGTGGGTATATGCTGAAAATAAAGCTGTTCCGATTTGATTGTCGGGTCTATATCTTCTTGAAACATTTGTTGTAATTGTTCTATAGATAATTCATGTAAGAAAATTGGACATGCCATATATAAATTCACACAATAATTTTATTATCTAATAAATATACTGCTTTTCAAAATAAAATAAAAAAGTATCACATGGTAAATAATTTATCATTTAAAACGAATGTAAGTGTGATTCTTGATTATCATACAATTAAATGGATTATCCATGTTTCTAAAAATATTTACACTCTCTTGTAAAAAACAAAGCAGCCCAAACTACTTTGTTTCTGTGATTGAACAAATGAGCGATTAACCATTCCGGATAAGATAATCAAACGCAGAGAGGGAAGCCTTTGCACCTTCACCGGTAGCAATAATAATCTGCTTATAAGGTACAGTGGTACAGTCACCTGCTGCAAATACACCGGCTACATTAGTTTCATTTCGCTCGTTAATGATGATCTCACCACGTCCACTTAAC
>NZ_JACVTU010000049.1:0-244 GCF_016624705.1 Acinetobacter sp. S40 | reverse complement strand
TCGTCGTACCTGTGATGCTGCCAGTCTCCACGATATCAACTGTGATCGCACCTGTAACCAAGTCCAGACCTGTATCTTCAGGAGTGCTTGGGTCGTTGTCATTGTCACCTTGGGCAGCAATGCTGTCAGTCGCAGGACCAACGTTATGACCATTCCGGTCTGTCGTCGTAGCGACTACAGTGACTGCTGAACCGTCAACAATTCCGTCTGCTGGAGTTAAGGCGCTGGTGTAGTTGCCTGAGGC
>NZ_JACVTU010000048.1:0-246 GCF_016624705.1 Acinetobacter sp. S40 | reverse complement strand
TTAACAAGAACAATCCAACGGTGGATGGCTAAATCACGCCTATAAAAAATAGACCTTTTTATATTTATATCTGCTGGTGATTGTGAATTGCATTGAACATGCGGGGAACAACCATGTCTGAATTAACTAAACCTAAAATCATTCCAATCGAAAACCGTCCTCAGAAATCCAAACTATTTTTAAAGTGTGTGGTCTTGCCGATTGTAATCTTTCTGATCGTCGCCAAACTCTTTTCCTTTGGTGCTT
>NZ_JACVTU010000047.1:0-265 GCF_016624705.1 Acinetobacter sp. S40 | reverse complement strand
GCATTGCATGGAACGGTTGATGATCCTACTGCAAAAGTCACAATTGTTGTTGATGGGGTGAGTTATCCAGCTACGAATAACGGTGATGGAACCTGGACTCTGGCAGACAATACGTTACCAACCTTAACTGATGGTTCGCATACTGTTGTGGTAAATGCAACGGATGCAGCAGGAAACGTGGGGACAACCACTGGGACAGTGGTAATTGACACAGTGGCGCCAACTGCCCCTGTTGTCAATCCAGTCAATGATACAGATGCAATTA
>NZ_JACVTU010000046.1:0-270 GCF_016624705.1 Acinetobacter sp. S40 | reverse complement strand
AGGGCGCTTAGCTCAGTTGGTAGAGCGTCTGCCTTACAAGCAGAATGTCGGCGGTTCGATCCCGTCAGCGCCCACCAAGCCTTTACGTTAAGACTTTAGTGCAGCGGTAGTTCAGTTGGTTAGAATACCGGCCTGTCACGCCGGGGGTCGCGGGTTCGAGCCCCGTCCGCTGCGCCACTTAAGTTTTAATATCGTTTGCCACAATAGTGACTTTGTGAAAGTGCAGCGGTAGTTCAGTTGGTTAGAATACCGGCCTGTCACGCCGGGGGT
>NZ_JACVTU010000045.1:0-335 GCF_016624705.1 Acinetobacter sp. S40 | reverse complement strand
TGTGACTTTTGCAGTAGGATCATCAACCGTTCCATGCAATGCAGGTGTATTGTCATTGGTTAATAAATTATCTAAAGTCACTGCGGGGGCTACACCATCAACAAGCACCTCTGTAGGTGGTGAAGTATTTCCAGCTGGATCCTGAGCAACCACTGTTATTTTATCGCCATCCTGAAGTCCAGGATTTGGTACTTCCCATTTCCCATCAGCATCGGCAACCACTGTGGCTGTAGTTCCATCAGGAAAAGTTACTTTTACTGTGGAACCTGCTTCCGCTGTTCCTGTAATTGCATCTGTATCATTGACTGGATTGACAACAGGGGCAGTTGGCGCCA
>NZ_JACVTU010000044.1:0-442 GCF_016624705.1 Acinetobacter sp. S40 | reverse complement strand
TAATCGTCCCAACACACCGGTAATTTGAGAAATGGGGGCCAACATTCTAGAAGATAAAATCGAACACGCCACTAAAGCACCGGTGGTCATGTCGCCTTTGATCACAGCAAAACATCCCACAAGAACCACAATCGCATAGGTTAGGCCTTGTATTTTTTGGGTCCATGCCGTTAATACCCCCACAATTTTACGTTGACGCATACTAATATCAGCTGACACTTCGTTCATGTGGTTCCATTGGTTCTGGAAGCGTGATTCAGCGCGCAGTAGCTTGATGTCTTCTATTCCCTGTACGGCTTCCACTAAGATGGCATTGCGGATAGAGGATTCACGCATGCCTTCTTGCGCCAGTTTGGCCAGTTTTTTTTGCACCAATAGCCCAGGCACAATAATTAAGGGGACAACCAGTACCATCACCCAGAATAAGCTACCGCCAATCATC
>NZ_JACVTU010000043.1:0-525 GCF_016624705.1 Acinetobacter sp. S40 | reverse complement strand
ACGCCAACAATCGGTTTGGTCGCAGATGATGTAGCACCGATGACTGGAACGCTAAATTCAGGCGATAGCACGAATGATAAAACGCCAACCTTGACGGGTAATGTGGATCCATCTGGTTTGACCGATGGTAGCGTGGTAACAATCTATGATAATGGCAATGTTATCGGTACAGCTGTGATTACCGATCCAACCACAGGTGCCTGGAGTTTTACACCATCGACTGATTTGAGCGAAGGTAATCATTCGCTAACAGTTGCTTTGGTTGATCCGGCCGGAAATAAGGGCAATGTTAGTCCTGCTTTTGATTTAATTGTAGACACCGTTGCACCGGCTTCGGGAACAATAAGTTTCAATAATTTGACTGACAGCGGTGTACAGGGAGATGGTATTACCAATGATAAAGCTTTTGACTTAAGTATTTCAGGTCAAGAAGCAGGAACAATTGTCGTTTATCAAGAGTTGATTGGGGGTACATGGACAGATTTAACGGGTCCAAATATTACAGAAGCAAGCGATGGTGAACAT
>NZ_JACVTU010000042.1:0-529 GCF_016624705.1 Acinetobacter sp. S40 | reverse complement strand
CCATCCAGTGATTGAATGACTTGTTCTTTGGAAGAGGGAATAACTTTGCCTGTACCTGTAGAAACTTCTTCGAGTTTAAATAACCATGCCCAAAGCAATAAGACCAGTAAGCCAATACCAATAATCCAGATCACTAAACTGGCACGAGGTAATGGTGGCTCTTTGTAGGACACTTTTAAAGAACGTTTTGGGCGTTGTAATTGATCACTCATGAACGTGCTCCTTGTCCTGCTGGAATCTGTTGTGCTGCGGATTGTCCATGAAGAATCTGATCACGAGGCCCATCCATTACTATTTTTCCGTCACTGACTACGATGATTCGGTCAACCAGTTCCAGTACCGCGCGTCGGTGCGTGGCTACAATCAAGGTACGATGTCCAAGCCATGTTTTTAGATGATCAATCAGCATTTTTTCAGAAACGTCATCAATGGATGCCGTCGGTTCATCCAGTAATAAAATATTCGGTTGTCGGATGAGGAGTCGAGCCAATAACAAGGCTTGACGCTGTCCACCGGAGAAGCCCACACC
>NZ_JACVTU010000041.1:0-554 GCF_016624705.1 Acinetobacter sp. S40 | reverse complement strand
TAGTACCAGAATACCACCCCTTAGCCCATCGACCACTCACCCATCCACAGCGAGCACGGGTGGTTGGACCAGAGAATCAAGAAATACACGTAGATGAATGGGGGCGGATCAAAGTCCGCTTTCTCTTCACTCGCACCGAAGACCATCAACATGATGGCGGTGCAGGCTCAAATGACAGCGATACAGATTCAGCATGGGTCGACGTGCTGACTCCATGGGCAGGTGAAGGCTATGGTGCAAGATTTCTACCACGCATAGGAGAGCTGGTGGTGATCGATTTCTTTGATGGTGATGTAGATCGGCCCTTTGTCACTGGACGTATTCATCAAGCACAACGCTCACCCACCAAATTTGATATCAAAGGGCAACTTCCTGCCACCCGAAATCTAAGCGGTATTCGTTCAAAAGAAATCAAGGGTGAAGGCTTTAACCAACTGCGCTTTGACGATACACCCGACCAGATTAGTGCCCAACTCCACAGCAGCCATGGAGCAAGCCAACTGAACTTGGGCAATCTCAGCCATCCCAAAGAACAGGAAAACAGTCAGGGACGT
>NZ_JACVTU010000040.1:0-554 GCF_016624705.1 Acinetobacter sp. S40 | reverse complement strand
GTTCGTGCCTTGCATGGGTTGCCAAGTATTACATATGACTATGCCCGTGAAGATGAGATGATGCAGACGGCACTGATTCTAGCGGCAAACAACATCTTGACGCATTACCCAGAATTAAACACAGACTGTTATTCAGATATCGGTGCAGCGGGTGCAAGAACCAGTAGTCTGGAAATGGGGATAAGACAGAATAAATATGACTATTCACCTGCCGAAAGCATTATAAATATGGTGCATGACAAATTAAATCTGTTTACAGGAGATGTAGGGCATCGACTCTGGATGCTCAATCCATTCTTACAAAAATCGGCGTATGGTTCAGTTAATGCACCCTCGTTTAAGGATACCCGATTCCCTTATGTGGTCGGGACGTCCTATAAAGTGGTTTATCCCTTCGACAATCCAACCACTGCACCACTCGGTGTGATTGCCTATCCTTACCACAACTATCCAGCTAAATATTATATGGCAGGTTCCATCATCTCTATTTCCATTTTAACCGATCAAAAGAATTTTTTTGCTAATCGAAATGTGGACTACGCCAAAGCCACTGT